>CAYMPX010000039.1:0-14747 GCA_964392135.1 uncultured Methylomarinum sp. | reverse complement strand
AGGTGGCACTCATTAGTAGCATTCCTGTTAGATAAAAAACTGGCTTACCTGTTTTTTCTATTTTTCCTAAACTTAAAAACTGGAACATCGAGTATTAGAATCATATCAAAGCTGATAAACTATACGGTTTATTTTAATCATTTTTAATATAACTTATAAACGCATGAAAAAGATTCTTGTTTCCGACAAATTAGCCGATGATGGCATTAACTATTTAAATGAACAGTCTGATATTCAGGTTCATATTCAGGTAGGAATGAATGAAGATGAGCTGTGCGAAATTATTGGTGATTATGATGCGCTGTTAATACGAAGTGATACCAAAGTGACTAAAAGAGTGTTGCAAGCTGCGACTAACTTAAAAGTTGTGGGGCGTGCGGGAATTGGTGTTGATAATGTGGATATTCCTGCGGCGACTGAGCAGGGTGTGATTGTGATGAATACGCCGGATGCCAATGCAACGACAACGGCTGAGCTGGCGATTGCCCATATGTTTTCTTTAAGCCGTAATTTACCTGAGGCAAGTGTTTCAGTTCGTGCCGGTAAATGGGAGCGTTCTCAGTTAGTGGGGGCAGAAATTAATCATAAAACATTTGCTATTTTAGGCTTTGGTACCATTGGTCGTTTGGCGGCTAAACGTGCGGTGGGTCTGGGTATGCGAGTGATTGCCCATGATCCCTTCGTTACCCCGGAAATTTTTGAAGAATGTGCTGCACAGTCGGTTGATTTAGATACTTTGGTTAAAGAGGCGGACTATCTGTCATTACATTGCCCCATGATTGAGAAAACGCGCGGTATCATTGGCGCCGAGCAGTTAAAAATGATGAAGAAAACAGCCATGTTAATTAACTGTGCCCGTGGTGGTTTGGTTGATGAGGCGGCTTTGTATGATGCGCTTAAAAATGGCGAGATTGCTAAAGCGGCGCTGGATGTCTATGAGCAAGAGCCACCGAAAGACTCGCCTTTATTTGAATTAGATAACATTACCTTTACACCACATTTAGGCGCCTCTACACGCGAAGCGCAAGTGGCTGTGAGTGTGGAAATTGCGATACAGGCAGTGACCTACTTAAAAACAGGTGAAGCCATTAATGCATTGAACTTGTCGACTAAAATTTCTGCAGAAGCCTTGAAAAAATCACGTCCGTTTATGATGCTGGCAAATGTGATGGGTAAAATGTTGGTTGATTTGGCAGGTGAACCCATAGAAACATTGGAAGTATCTTTGTTCGGCAAGGCGGTAGAGGCTGAGATAAGACCGGTTTCAGTTGAGGCGTTGGTGGGTATTTTAGCGACGCAGGTCTCTACGCCGGTTAACAGCGTTAATGCTGAAAATATTGCCAAGAAACAGGGGATTGCTTTAGTCGAGTCTAAAACAGAGGAAACCGAAGGGTATGTTTCTTTGGTCAAGTTGCTTGCTGTTTGTGCAGGTAAAACAGTTTCTGTTGTGGGTACTTTATTAGGTGATCGTCATCCTCGTATCGTTAATGTCAATCAGTTTGAAATTGAAGTGGTGCCAGAAGGGACTTTATTGGTGACTGAGCATAATGATAAGCCGGGTGTTATTTCGGCAATTAGTTCTATTTTGGGTGAGTCTAATATCAATATCTCAAGAATGCAGGTCGGTGTGCCAGATACCTGTGAAAAAGCCATGGCGGTTATTAGTGTTTCGGGTCCTTTACCTGCTGAAATACTGGCAAAAATAAAAGACCTTTCTTTCGTTAATTGTGCGATTCAGATTAATTTATGAGTTTTGACATCATCTGCTTTGATTGCGATAGCACCTTAAGCAAAATAGAAGGGATTGATGAGCTGGGTAGACGCTCGGGTTTGTTTGATGAGTTGGTTGCATTAACCAATGCAGCCATGAATGGCGAGCTTGCTTTAGAAGATGTGTATGGCAAGCGTTTATCGTTGATTAAACCGGATAAAACCCAGATCGAGTGGCTGGCTGATTTGTATGTCGCTGAAATGGTCGAGGGTGTTGAAGTGCTGTTTAGTGCTTTGTTAGCACAGGGCAAGCAAGTTCATATTATTAGTGGGGGGATTCGCCAGGCAATTTTGCCATTGGCTGAAAAGTTGGGTTTACCTGCGGATCATGTGCATGCGGTTAATGTGTTGTTTAATGCAGATGGATCGTATAAAGACTTTGACCCGCAATCGCCATTGGCAAAAAACGGCGGAAAAGCCGTTGTTTGTCAGCAAATAAAACAGGAAGATTTAACCATGGCAATGGTGGGTGATGGTAAAACAGATTTGGAAGCAAAACATGCCGGCGCTCGGGTGATTGGTTTTGGCGGCGTTGCTGAACGAGCCATTGTGGCGGAGCAGGCGGATATTTTTGTTAAAGATCATTCATTAATGGCAGTATTGCCATATTTGGTTTAGATAATTGTATAGCGGACTCTAGTCCGCTATACGTGAATTGTACGAGGAAAAGCGGACTGAAGTCCGCCTACAGCAAAAGGTATTTCGTACAGGATTGTTAAAACAGTTTAGAGAGATTTGAGATGGCAGGACATAGTAAGTGGGCAAATATCAAGCATCGTAAAGGCGCTCAGGATGCGAAACGCGGCAAAATTTTTACTAAGATTATTCGTGAAATTTCGGTTGCTGCAAAAACAGGGGGTGGAGATCCTGCCAATAACCCCGGTTTACGTTCGGTCATTGATAAAGCGCTAGGCGCGAATATGAAAAGGGATACCATAGAAAATACCATTAAAAAAGCCACGGGTGCGCTGGAAGGTATTAACTATGAAGAAGTGCGTTACGAAGGTTATGGTCCTGGTGGTACTGCGATTATGATTGATTGTTTAACCGATAATCGTAACCGTACTGTGGGCGAGGTGAGGCACGCATTAACCAAAGCGGGGGGTAACTTGGGCACGGATGGTTCGGTGTCTTATATGTTTAATAAAGTGGGCATTATGAGTTACCCTGATACAGTGGATGAAGATGCACTGATGGAAGCAGCCATGGAAGCGGGTGCTGATGATATTATTAGCCATGATGATGGTTCTGTTGATGTGATGACATCACCTGAAGAATATTTGGCTGTAAAAGAAGTTATGATTGTGGCTGGGTTTGAACCTGAAAATTCAGAAGTGACCATGGATGCTGAAAACAAAACCGAACTGGATGCGAAAGCGGCTGAAAAGATGTTGCGCTTAATTGATGTTTTGGAAGATCTGGATGATGTACAGGATGTTTATTCTAATGCCGATATTTCTGAAGAAGTGATGGCGCAAGTTGCAGAGATGTAACCGATAAATCAATTTGATACACCGTGTAGGAGCGCAAGTGCTTTGCTACAAAGCGGATTGTCCCAAGCCTTATCGTATCGAGGACGACGGACGCTGCTACAAAATAAGGAATGTGCTGAAATTTTCGACAACTTTGAGTCGCGGATTTTTAGCCCTCCTTTTATAATACAGGCTAAAGACCTGCGCCCGGTATATAAGATGCATACGTTATTTCAGGCACATTCCTAAGGAAACAAACAACACAGTGGCAAGAATTTTAGGGATAGACCCCGGCTCCAGAATAACGGGTTATGGAGTGATTGAAGAAACCCGTCGTGGCAGTAATAAATATATCGCCAGCGGCAGTATTCGTATCAAAGCGGATTCATTTCCTGAACGTTTAAAACAGATTTTTGATGGCGTTACAGAACTTGTCGCACTTTATCACCCCGAAGAAATGGCAATAGAACAAGTTTTTATGCATAAAAATGCAGATTCCGCATTAAAGCTGGGACAAGCGCGGGGTGCTGCTATTTGTGCCTCTATGGTTGCGGGTTTACCTGTTTCAGAATATGCCGCCAGGCAAGTTAAACAAGCGCTGGTCGGAAAGGGCAGTGCAGATAAATCACAAGTGCAACATATGGTAAAAATATTACTGAGCCTTCAAGGCGAGTTACAGGAAGATGCCGGTGATGCACTGGGTATTGCGCTATGCCACTCACATTATCAACAAACGGAACAGCGATTAAAACAGGGTGGTCTATGATTGGATTTATACGCGGTAAATTAGTCTCTAAAACGCCGCCTCAATTGGTGGTTGATGTACAAGGCGTAGGTTATGAAGTGGAAGCACCGATGACCACTTTTTATGATCTTCCTCTGTTGGGAGAAGAGCTACAGCTATTTACGCATTTAGTGGTTAGGGAAGATGCGCATATCTTGTTTGCTTTTTCGACCGAATCTGACCGCATGATGTTTAGAACCTTGATTAAAGTAAATGGTGTAGGGCCTAAACTGGCATTAACCATCTTGTCGGGGCAAAGCGCTGAAGAGTTTCATCGCTGTATTCACGATAACGATGTGCAAGCCTTGGTGCGTTTGCCGGGGATTGGTAAAAAAACGGCAGAACGCTTAATTATAGAAATGCGTGATAGATTGCCTGATATAACCCTTTCTTCAGAGACAGGGCAGGGTGTGTCGGTTAATGTCGCGGTTAATAATCCTAAGCAAGAAGCTATTAGCGCTTTATGTGCCTTGGGTTATAAAACTCAGGATGCCAGCAAGATGGTGCAGAATATTCCTCAAGAAGATAAAACGTGCGAAGATATTATCAAGCTGGCATTACAAGGAGCTGCGGCTAGATGATAGAAAGTGACCGCTTGATTTCTTCGATTGGCTCTACCGATGAAGAGCGGCAAGATCGAGCCATTCGACCTAAGCGTCTGGCGGATTATATCGGGCAGACAGAATTGCGCCTGCAAATGGAAATTTTTATTAAGGCAGCAATAGCAAGGAACGAGGCTTTAGACCATGTATTGATTTTTGGTCCGCCTGGTTTAGGAAAAACCACTCTATCCAATATTATAGCCACCGAAATGGGGGTTAATATTCGGCAAACCTCAGGGCCCGTTTTAGATAAAGCCGGTGATCTGGCGGCATTATTAACCAATCTTGAAGCCCATGATGTGCTGTTTATTGATGAGATACACCGCTTAAGTCCTGCGGTTGAAGAGATTTTATATCCCGCCATGGAAGATTATCAAATTGATATTATGATTGGTGAAGGACCTGCTGCACGCTCTATCAAACTGGATTTACCACCGTTTACCCTGGTGGGAGCGACAACGCGTGCAGGATTACTTACCTCCCCCTTACGCGATCGTTTTGGGATTGTGCAGCGCTTGGAATTTTATTCGGTAAAGGAGTTGTCAACCATTGTTGAGCGTTCGGCAAAGGTGTTGGGAATTAACATTGAGCCGGCGGGAGCCGATGAAATAGCCAAGCGTTCGCGAGGCACCCCCCGTATTGCTAACCGCTTATTACGACGGGTGCGTGATTATGCGGAAGTAAAAGGTGATGGTATGGTGTCCTGTGATATTGCCGAACAAGCGTTAGCCATGTTGAAGATTGATGATAATGGTTTTGACTCTTTAGATAGGAAATTGTTGTTATCCATGATTGAGAAATTTGATGGCGGGCCCGTTGGTTTAGACACCATAGCGGCTGTGATTAGTGAAGAGCGCGGTACGGTTGAAGATGTACTGGAGCCTTATTTATTGCAGCAAGGTTTTCTTATGCGTACGCCTAGAGGGCGTATGGTGACCTCGAAAGCCTATCTTCATTTTGGTTTGAAAGCACCAGAGAAAGAGGCCGTAACTGACGATATTTTTCAATAATATTGTCGCTTTGATGCATTAGCACACAACGAAATAATGAATAAATGACAATTTTCCATTGGCCCATCAGGGTGTATTACGAAGATACCGATGCGGGTGGCGTGGTATTTTATGCCAACTATTTAAAGTTTTTTGAACGTGCAAGAACAGAAATGTTACGTGATATGGGGTTTGAACAGGATCAGTTAATCGCTGAACAAAAACTGATCTTTGTGGTCAGATCGGTTCAGGTTGATTATCTCAGACCGGCATTATTTAATGATTCTATTGATGTAAGTGCAGAAGTCACGCTAGCAAAAAGAGTCAGTCTTGAGTTTGAGCAGGTGATTACCCGAGGTGAAGTGGTCTTGTGTAAAGGAAATATCCGTATTGCCTGTTTAGATGCTGAAACCATGAGACCTAAAACCATTCCAGATACTTTATTGCAGCAGTTAAAACATGACTAACGATTTATCTATTTTTCATCTTATTGTAAATGCCAGCGTTGTTGTGCAATTTGTAATGTTTATTTTATTGGCGGCTTCGGTTTTGTCGTGGACTTTTATCTTTTCTAAAGGTAAAGAACTTAAACAAGCGGTAACTGTGGTTGATGCGTTTGAAGAGGCATTTTGGTCTGGACTTGACCTCGCTGATTTATATAAAAAAATAGCGGGAGATGAGCTTGAACCCGAAGGGATAGAGAAGATATTTTTAGCCGGTTATAAAGAATTTTCAAGAATGCAGCAAAAGGAAAATGTGGCACCTGTTGTGCAAGTGGAAAGCGCTCAAAGGGCGATGAATATAGAATTGACACGTGAACTGGATCGCCTGGATGCCACCTTACCTTTTCTGGCAACGGTCGGATCAACCAGTCCTTATGTCGGCTTGTTTGGTACGGTTTGGGGAATTATGAATTCATTTCGTGCCTTAGGTGATGTTAAACAGGCAACCCTGGCACATGTTGCGCCTGGTATTGCAGAAGCATTAATTGCCACAGCGATTGGTTTATTTGCAGCTATCCCTGCCGTGGTCAGCTATAACCATTTTTCAACCCGGCTGGATAAACTGGCAGGACGTTATGAGTTATTTGTGGATGAGTTTGTGGTGTTGTTGCAGAGACAGGCACATAGCTAATGGCTCGCAGAGTTAAACGTAGAAAGCCTATGGCAGAAATCAATGTCGTGCCATACATTGATGTAACGCTGGTTTTGTTGATTATTTTTATGATTACCGCACCACTGCTTCAAACCGGGGTTGAGGTGGATTTGCCACAAGCCGATACTGCACCTGTAGCGCAAGACAATGAGCCGCCTGTTATTGTTTCAGTTGATGAGCAAGGGCAGTATTTTATTGATATAGGCGAGACGGAGGATGAGCCGGTAACGGCTGAGATATTGCTTTATAGAGTGGCGGCTGTATTAAGAAATAAGCCCGGAACCCAGGTCTATATTAGAGGGGATAAAACAGTTGCCTATGGAAAAGTAGTCACTGTGATGGCCGCTTTAAAAAATGCCGGTGTACCCAGTGTGGGCTTAATGACCCGTTCGTTTGAGCAATAAGTTATGGCGATTTATCAAAAATTTGGTCTCTCTTTTGCTCTGGCTTTAACATTACATCTGACCCTGTTAGGATTATTTTGGCTGAATGTCGGCAGCGAGTCAGAACTGATTAAGCAAAAACCCTTGCCTGAGATTATTAAAGCATCCATATTGGATGATGAAAAAATACAGCAAGAGGCTCAGCGCTTAAAAGCGAAGGAAGAAAGTTTGCGGGTTACCCGGCAAAAACAGCAAAGGGATTTGGAAAACAAACGAAAAAAAGAACAAAATCTGTTACGCGATGCCAAGAAAAAAAGACAGCAGGAAGAGCAAAAGATCAAAGCATTAGCGAAAAAACGTAAGGATCAAGCATTAAAAGAACAGCAAAAGCGTGCAGCGATAAAGAAACAAAAAGCATTAGAAACAGCGCGATTAGCAAAAATAAAAAAACAAAAAGCATTAAAGACCGCACGATTAAATGAAATTAAAGCACAAAAAGCGGCAGAAAAAAAACGCCTGGATAATCAGCGTAAAGCGGCAGATAAGCAGCGTGAATTGGCGCGTCAGGCTGAGCAGAAAAAACAGCAAGCCCTGTTAAAAAAACAACAACAGGCTGAAGCAGCAGAAAAAGCAGCACGCTTAAAAAGGCAGGCTGACGCGGCAAAAGCACAGCAGGCGCAAGATAGACAGGCAACTCTATCGGCTACTGCCGCTATTCAGCATAAGGTGGATGATCGCTGGATTAGACCGCTTTCATCGGTAAAGGGGTTAAATTGTACGATACGTGTTAAATTGTTATCGAGTGGTGATGTAATGGATGTACAGGTGATCAGAGGAAGTGGTGATGAAATTTTTGATCGTTCTGCTGAAAATGCAGTACGTAAAGCATCACCTTTACCCGTACCCAAAAGTAGAGCGTTATTTAATAAACACTTTAGAATATTCACCTTTAATTTTAACCCTGAATAATTTTATTTTTAATTCCTACACCAATACTGCTTACTTAAGGGATATTAACTTAATAAACAATAGGTTAATAATGTAGGTTGGGTTAGATTTTTTAGCGTAGCGAAAAAACCTAACCCAACAACTCGCTGATTTATGAGGAAATATTGGGTTACGTTATCGCGCTTTGCTTGATAAGCTAACCCAACCTACAATTACAAGTCATTGTTTATTATTACATTAACCGTTAAGTAAGCAGCATTGCACTCCTGCACCGATTTTTACAAAAGTAAAAATTTTTAACTCGCTAACAGTGACGTAGAGCGTGGGAATAATTAAATGCTATAGTTTTTAATAGACAGTTTCAATATGATGTATATTTTATTACGAAGAATTTTACTCGCCAGTCTGCTGGTTTTTTTCATTCCTTTCGCCCGTGCCGAATTAATCATTGAAATAACCAAAGGTGTAGAGGCCGCAGCGCCTATCGCAGTGGTTCCTTTTGGTTGGCAGGGGGAGGCCAGACAAGCGCCTGTTAATCTGTCTGCTGTAATTACGGCCGATTTAACACGTAGTGGTTTATTTAAGACCTTGGCAGTAAGCGATATGCTGACTACACCGACAGAAACAGCCCATGTGAGATTTAGAAATTGGCAGGCGTTGGGGCAAGAATATCTGGTGATAGGGAAAGTTAATGCAGTGGCAGGGCAGTATCAGGTACAGTTTCAGTTGTTTAATGTTTATAAAGGCGAGCAATTAACAGGTTATCGTTTGACTGTTCCAGCGAGTGAATTAAGACGAACAGCACATCACATCAGTGATTTGATTTATCACAAGTTGACGGGGAAGAAAGGCGTTTTTAGTAGCCGAATTGCTTATGTGACAAGTTATAGCAAAGCCAATAAACAAAAAATATATAAATTGTTAGTCGCGGATGCAGATGGCTTTAACCCAAAAACCATAGCCTCTTCAGCCGAACCTTTAATGTCTCCAACATGGTCGCCAGATAATAAAAGAATTGCCTATGTTTCATTTGAAAATAAGCGTTCGGCAATTTACATACAAACCCTGGCTACCGGCAAAAGAACGAAGGTTGCTGCTTATAAAGGAATTAATGGCGCGCCTGCCTTTTCTCCCGATGGCACGCGTTTAGCCTTAACACTTTCTAAAGACGGTAGTGCGGACATTTATATTTTAAATTTAAGTAACCGCTCACTGGTGAAGCTGACTAAAAGTTACGGCATAGAGACTGAAGCGACTTGGTCACCCGATGGTAAAACCATCGTCTATACGTCGGATCGCGGTGGAAAGCCTCAGTTATATAAGATTTCAAGCCGAGGGGGTCGATCAAGCAGGTTGACTTTTAATGGGGATTATAATGCCAGGGCGCAGTTTTCATCGGATGGAAAAAATATTGTTATGGTGCATGCGAATCGCGGTGATTATAGAATAGCCGTTATGGATGTGGCGACGCGTACTATTAATGTATTAACCGCAGGCAGGTATGATGAATCGCCTAGTTTTTCTGCAAATGCTGATATGGTTTTGTATGCGTCAAGAAAGGGGAATCGAAGTGTTTTATCCGCTGTTTCAGTTGATGGTAAAATGCAACAGAGTTTTACTTTTGATAGCGGTCAGGTACGCGAACCTGCGTGGTCACATTAAAATCAATCATGTACTACTATTGAATAGATACATATTTAGCAAAGAGATAAAAAATGAGTGTAAATAAAGCGGCGTTGGTTTTTGTAATGGCAGCGGCAATTTTGTCGGGTTGTAGTTCTACAGAAGAAAAAGAAGGCAGTTTGTTAGAAGCCGGGGGAAATGGTACTAATGATGCCTCTACTCTCGGTTATTCGGATGGTTCATCATTGTCAGGTGAACAATTTGGTAGTAATGCTTTAGCGAATGATGCGTTTAATGCCAGTCGTTTAGGGGCAGAATTTAGTGACCCGACAAATCCACTGTCTAAGAAAATCATTTACTTTATGTATGATAGCAGTCAAATTCAGCAGGATTTTGTGCCTGTTGTTGCTGCACATGCCCGGTATTTATTAAATCATCCTGCGCAGCGTGTGATTTTAGGAGGGCATGCAGATGAGCGTGGTTCACGTGAGTATAATATTGCATTGGGTGAGCAACGTGCTAAATCTGTTTATAGAATGATGAAGGTTCAGGGGGTTGCAGACAATCAACTGGAAATTGTCAGTTATGGCGAAGAAAAGCCTGCTGAAGAAGGTATGAATGAAGCATCATGGCAGTTAAACCGTCGCGTTGAAATTGCTTATCAGGGGCAATAATGAACAAACCCTTTTTTTTGATGTTATGTGCTTGTTCAAGTGTGTATGCTGAATCTCGAGTGCTGCCTCCTGTAGTTGATAATTCAACGTATTCGAGAGGTTCATCTTATGGAACGGCTGCACCTTCAGCAAATATAATATATGAGGTGTTGGGACGGATCGAGCAATTGCAAAATGAAGTGCAGCAGCTTAGAGGGATTGTGGAAGAGCAGTCTCAAACCATTGCGGATTTAAAAAAGCGACAGGGTAATATTTATTCTGATCTGGATTTACGTTTGCAAGAATTAGCGGGAATGGATGTTCAACCTAAACCCAGGGTTAAGCAGGCTATAAGAGTGCCGCAAAAAACAGCGGTTAAACTGCCTTTAAAAACCCCGCCTGTTGTCGCAAAGCCACCTGTTAGAAACCCAAAGGTCTTGTATCAGACCGCTTATGAAACGCTTAGAAATGGACACAATACGCGTGCAATTGCGGCATTTAAATCATTTTTGATTGAATTTCCTGAAAGTGAATATGCTGATAACTCGCAATACTGGTTGGGTGAAGCGTATAAAGTTAACCGGGATCTGGAATCAGCAAAAGCTGCATTTACGAAAGTGGTTTCGAGTTATTCGGGGAGTCCAAAGGTCGCTGATGCATTGTTAAAACTGGGCTATATTGAGCTGGAACAGAATAATGATGTTAAGGCGAGAGATTATTTAACGCAGGTCACTGTAAATTATCCCGGGACAACGGCTGCACATTTGGCGACCAAAAAATTGATACAACTAGGAGTAATGCAACCTTAATGGAAAAATTGTTAAGAATTACCGAGATATTTTATTCTTTGCAGGGTGAAACAAATACCGTGGGTTTGCCGACTGTATTTATTCGTCTGACGGGTTGTCCTTTAAGGTGTGTGTATTGTGATACTGCTTACGCCTTTTCTGGCGGTGAGAAGCAATCATTGGCATCAATTATTGACCAGGTTGATCAATATAAGGCAAAGTATGTGACTGTCACCGGTGGTGAGCCGCTGGCTCAGTCAGCCAGTCATGAATTAATGACCTTGCTGCTGGATAAAGGTTATGTGGTTTCATTAGAGACCAGTGGTGCAATTGATGTTTCTTTAGTAGATTCGCGGGTGGTTAAGGTGATGGATTTAAAAACCCCTTATTCAGCTGAAATAGATAAGAATTGCTATCAAAATATTGACTATTTAACAGAAAAAGATCAAGTAAAATTTGTTATTGCCGATAACGCAGACTATGAATGGTGTAAATCCATTCTTGAGCAATATGATTTAACGAGTCGTTGTGAGGTTTTATTTTCACCCGTTGTCGGTAAAATGAATCCCACTGAATTGGCTGAAAATATTATTGAAGATAACTTAGCGGTCAGATTTCAGATTCAACTACACAAGTATCTTTGGAATGATGCGCAAGGGAAGTAAGACAAAATGCAAAAGAAAGCGATAGTCCTGTTGTCAGGGGGGCTGGATTCAATTACTGTGTTGGCTCAAGTTAAAAAACAAGGTTATATATGTTATGCGCTCAGTTTTAATTATGGGCAAAGACATAATGCGGAGTTGAATGCCGCCGATGAGATAGCGAAATATTATCAAGTTGTAGAACATAAAGTCATTAACCTGGGTTTTGGCTCTATCGGTGGGTCAGCATTAACCGATGATCATATTGCGGTACCCAGTAAGCCGCAGGATGGAATACCTGTTACTTATGTACCCGCAAGAAATACGGTTTTTTTATCCTTTGCACTCGGGTGGGCTGAAGTTTTAGGGGCTTATGATATTTTTATAGGGGTTAATGCGGTAGATTATTCTGGATATCCAGATTGTCGCCCCGCGTTTATTAAAGCATTCCAGGCGCTGGCAAATTTAGCAACAAAGGCGGGGGTAGAAGGTGCGGAAATTAAAATTCATGCACCTTTGATTGCTATGAGTAAAGCTGAAATTATTCAGCAAGGTATCGCTTTAAATATTGATTATAAGAAGACCGTTTCCTGTTATGCTGCTGATAAAGAAGGGCGGGCATGCAGTGTTTGTGAAGCGTGTCGATTACGCAAAGCCGGTTTTACCGATGCTGGCATTGAAGATCCTACTTATTATCAATAGCGAGTTATCAGGTTTAAATCATTCCTCATTATTTTAGTCGGGATTAACTGAAAATTTGATCCATGCTAATAAATTTATTGCAGTTCAAATTAACACTAGAGTAGATATATGAACCCAGGACAAACCAAATCACAATTTGTTGCTGTTGCATCTATTGCTGCTGAGTTAAGTGCAGTCATGGGTGTGGCTAAAGAAATTTCATTAGCCGCAGCAAATGCAAAAGCCATCGCTTTTAGAGCGGGGGAAAAAGCAAAAGGTTTTCAGCCGATTACGGATTTTATTAATGAATTAGCGAAAGAGACTATAGAGTTGGTTAATACGATTAATGAACATGCGTTATTGTTGTATCAATTAACGGTTGATGAATATAGAATGACCGATGCATATAATAAGTTTGAATTAGTTATTGTTCAAGCAAGAGGTGCCACTTATGAGAGTTCTCTTGAAGAGTCTCTGGTTAAGGCGCGTTTTAATATGCTTGAGTGTAAGCGAGAATTTAAATCGAGTGTCTCTCAGCTTTTAGACCAGTTGGGTGAGGTAATGCATCCCGCCAGGGCGGCTCGTGTGATCGCTGCAAATTCACGTATTGAGGCATCACAAGCCGGTGAATATTTGCAAAGTTTACAAGCCGTTGCAGAAAGTGTTGATAATGCAGCGCAAGTCATTCATGATAATGTGCAAAGATGTCGTAGTGCTTTATCTGTCGTTAATCTGACTGAGTAACTATAGAACAGTCGGGGAATTCTATTTTTTAAATTAAGAGGCCTGTTTTAAATGAAAATGACCAATATATACGAAGGATCGTATCAGTGGATTATGTTTGGCCGGGATGAAAATAAGCCTGAGAAAATAATTGACACTAATCAGTATATGGTTAGAACAGCAGACAGATGCTTGTTAATAGATCCCGGTGGTGTTGAATTATTTGCACCTATGCTAGCTGCAGTGCTGCATTATGCGCCTGTTGATCAAATTACAGACTTGTTTGCATCTCATCAGGATCCGGATATTATTTCCTCCTTAGGATTATGGGATCAGGCATTACCTGATGCAAAATTACATGCCTCAGGATTATGGGAAGGATTTCTTCGGCATTTTGGTTGTAATAGTATTGAATATGTTCCTATTGCTGATACGGGTGGAGTTATAGAATTAGGCGATGTAGAGTTACAAATTATTCCCGCGCATTACATGCATGCTGCGGCTAATTTTAATATATATGATCCCAAGGCAAAAATATTAATGTCAGGTGATATTGGCGCTGCTTTGGAAGGGACTGGCGCGCCAATGTTTGTAGATAACTTTGATGCACATGTTGAGAAAATGCGATTTTTTCATCAGCGCTGGATGCCATCAAATCAAGCTAAAAGAGTTTGGATTGATAGAGTCAGAGATTTAGATATTGACATACTAGCCCCGCAGCATGGTAGAATGTTCAAAGGTGATGACGTTGGTCGATTTCTTGATTGGTTTGACTCATTACAAGTAGGAATTGCAGTTTAATTCCTGCAATAAGGACGCTAAAGTATTAAATTTTGATTAAATTCTTGCAAATTTTTTAAAAGTCCTTATAATAGTAATTCTTTGTTAGGGTCCTTAGCTCAGCTGGTAGAGCACCGCACTTTTAATGCGATGGTCGCGAGTTCGAATCTCGCAGGACCCACCAACAAAACTCTTGTTTATCAAGAGGTTCAACCCAATGCCATCGGTTGAAACGCTTTGAACTTTGAAGCAGTGCGCAAATAAATGCACAAGTAGTGCGTTTTTTTGTTGTGCACTGATTTTATAATCAGTTAAAGCGGAGCAAATCAGACATGGCAACTATTCAGAAAGTTATCACCTATTAAGTATAGAGCTGATATACGAAGAAACAACACCTTCATTAAATCTAAAACTTTTCTAAAAAAAAAGACGCTGAAAATCGGGCTAATGAAAAAGAAGCCAATATAGAAAAGATTCCAGGATTAAGCCCCAAAAAGATAAAAAAATCAGGCACCTTTCATTTTAACCCCAAAGTAGCTTATACTTTTCAGGTGAGAAAATAGTACCCATTACAGGATGTGCTGAGGTACGAGGCGCATCAGATAAGGGAGATGAAAAAAATAATTGTCCAATTTTTAAAGCTGAACGTATACAAAAATAACATGGGCAACTCTCTGGGGCGCAGGTCTTTAGCCTGAATTTTATAAGCAGCCTAAAGGACTGCGCCCCATCGTATCTATTATCATTCGTGAACA
>CAYMPX010000038.1:0-14823 GCA_964392135.1 uncultured Methylomarinum sp. | reverse complement strand
GGTTTTTTGATACTGCGACAATATGTCACATTTTCACTTGACAAAACTATTGCTATTATATGTACAACTTTTAAGGCTCTTGGAGCTAAACAGCGAAAGTTGCGTTATGTTATTCCTAAAATACTTCTTTAAAGCAGTTAATTTAACTGCTTTTTTTTTGCCCGCAGATTTTCAAATTTTATATTTAGTCCGCCTAAGCCACAGTATCCTTGCGGGTTTTTAGCCAAATACTGCTGGTGATATTCTTCTGCATAATAAAATAGAGGAGCACTGATAATTTCAGTGGTTATCTCTCCAAAGCCTGCGGCATGTAAGTTTTTTTGATATTGTGATTTAGATTCTTGCGCGCTCTTTTCTTGCGTTTCATCAAACGTGTATATGCCTGATCGATATTGCGTACCTATATCATTGCCTTGTCTCATGCCTTGTGTTGGATTGTGTGATTCCCAAAAAATACCCAGTAATTGTTGGTAAGAAATTATTTCGGGGTCAAAAACGATAAATACTGCTTCATTATGTCCTGTTAAACCGCTACAGACCTCTTTATAAACAGGATTTATAGTGGTGCCACCGGTAAAACCGACAGCCGTGCTAAAAACTCCGGCTTGTTGCCAGAACTTTCTTTCTGCACCCCAAAAACAACCTAAGCCAAATAAAGCCTGTTGTAAATGTGCCGGAAAGGGAGGGGTTAGGGTATTTCCTGTTATAAAATGCTTTTCTGTTATCAACATTGTTTTGGTCTCTTTGCTAATGCGTTTGATAGTGGGTTTTTAGCTTAAAGCATAAGGAGGCAATTAAGACTATAATTAATGCATATTATTAATATAAGTAAACTATAAATGAAAGAACAAGATTGTTTAAGACGGTTTTTATTTGAAGAGCTTGGGGTAAGAGGTGAATGGGTACGCTTAGAGAAAAGTTGGCAAGAGTCCAAGCATCACCAGCATTTAACCCCTGAAGTACAAGAGCAATTAGGTCAAGCGTTAGCGGCTTCTGTTTTATTGTCGGCCACCATTAAGTTTGATGGTTCGCTGATTTTACAAGCCCAGGGCAGTGGTTCATTAAAGGCTTTGGTTGCACAATCGACCCATGATAGAAAAATACGTGGCTTGGCGCGTAGTGATGGGGGAGTAACTGTCAGTAAAGGGACTTTATCTGAAATGATGGGGGATGGTCGTCTGGTGATTACCATAGAGCCTAAACAGGGAGAGCCTTATCAAGGTATTGTGGCATTAACCGGCAGCCAGTTAGCCGATACCATTGGCTCTTATTTTCTGCAATCAGAGCAATTATCAACCCAGGTTTGGTTGTTTGCTAATGCAACGCATGCCGCCGGATTATTTTTACAAGAATTACCGGCTCAAAAGAATTACCAAATAGATTGGGAACGTATTGCTACCTTGGCTAATACGGTGACTAAAGATGAAATGTTGACGCTTGATAGTGAAGAGATGTTGTATCGACTTTTTAATGAAGAAAAAGTCAGGTTATTTGACGCTGAGTCTGTTACATTTGAATGTGGTTGTTCTCAACAAAAAATAGAAACAACATTGCGGGCTTTAGGGAAAAAAGAGCTGGATACTCTTTTGCAAGAGAGAGAACACATTGAGGTGGATTGTGAATTTTGCAGTAAACAATATACCTTTGATCAAATTGATGTGGATCGCTTGTTATCTGATGAGCAAAGTATTGATAATAACACGGTAACACGTCATTAGCCTTATGTAGTGAGTGTGATGATTAAGTTTTCTCAGTGGGTTGGTTTATTGCTTTTGTTAAGTACCCTGACAGGGTGTTTTTACTGGCTACGCGCTTACCAAACGTATTTACAGATAGGGGAATTTGATCAGTATTTTACTATTACTACGGACGATGGGTTTAATGTTTATTTTAAAGATCCAATACTCTATAGTGATGATTTTATTTCTTTGTCAAAGTTACAGCCGAGTGTAATTGATAAAATAAAGACGGGTGTACGCTGGCGCTATTGGTTTCGGAAAGTAAATGAGCAAGGTATTGTCATTCAACCTGAAGTAAAGTTTTATTTTGATTTGAATTTTAATAAAGAAGAACGCTTGATTTGCTGGTCTTTTTCTTCATTTTTTTTACAAATAGCACCGGCTGAATTCCTTGAGTTGTCTTTGCGTTCTCTAGGAAGTGCGACAATTAATCAGGAAAAAAGGCAATTAAGAGCAAATACCGATTTAATCAAAAAAATTACAGTAGATTTACCTAAGAAACCACAGGTACTTAGTCAGTTAGGTACGCCTTTGTTGATAGAAGATACAGGTAGCCAGGTTATTTACCAATATCATTTTCAATTAGAGAGCAAAGGGATAGAAAAAGGCTATGAAAGTAGGGCGTTAAGTATTGTTAAATTAACATTTGATAAAAATACAGATGAGGTTGTTAAAATGGCAGGGCGTTTTGTCGGGGTTAAAATTTCTATTAACTACCAAAAATATATTAAACCACTAAGAGATCACTTGGTTCTTATGTGAGAGCAGGAGAGGGGGGGGATATTTATAAGAATACCTGTCTTAATTCGTTTTTCCTTCTAATATTTTGTCAACTTTGGTTTGACAGTTAGCCGTTTTGAGCGGACTGAAGTCCGCTACTTCACTATATTTTGTGACCATGTGAAATATAATGCCATTAAAATAACGCATCCCACATTTCATCAACACGCTTAACCACGTCATCTGACATTTTTATAGTTTTACCCCA
The DNA here is from genome assembly GCA_964392135.1 of uncultured Methylomarinum sp. Lineage (GTDB taxonomy): Bacteria > Pseudomonadota > Gammaproteobacteria > Methylococcales > Methylomonadaceae > QPIN01. The sequence continues at coordinate 12,096 of CAYMPX010000038.1, read as the reverse complement.
TTCTCTGTCTGTTTCTCCCGGCCATTTATTGGTGGCATCAAAGCCTGCTTTGGAGCCTAAGCCAGAAACAGGTGATGCAAAATCCAGATAGTCGATGGGTGTGTTTTCTAAAATAGTTAAATCACGGGCGGGATCCATGCGGGTGGTGATTGCCCAGATCACATCCTGCCAGTTACGCACATCGACATCATCATCGACTACGATGACGAATTTTGTATACATAAATTGACGTAAATATGACCATGTACCTAACATGACTCTTTTGGCATGTCCGGCATATTGCTTTTTCATACTGATTACTGCCATTCGGTATGAACAGCCTTCGGGCGGTAAATAAAAGTCCACAATTTCGGGGAATTGTTTTTGTAGGATGGGGATAAAAACTTCATTAAGTGCTACACCTAAAATAGCAGGTTCATCAGGTGGTCTACCTGTATAGGTGCTGTGATAGATAGGCGCTTGTCTTTGGGTAATACGTTCTACGGTAAACACAGGGAATTCATCCACTTCATTGTAGTAGCCTGTATGGTCGCCATAAGGACCTTCCGCTGCCATTTCATCAGGATAAATAAACCCTTCCAGGATGATTTCTGCACTGGCGGGGACTTGTAAATCATTGCTTAAACAGTTAGCGACTTCAGTTTTACTGCCGCGTAATAAACCGGCGAAAGCATATTCTGACAGTGAGTCTGGAACGGGCGTTACTGCCGCTAAAATAGTGGCTGGGTCGGCACCTAAGGCAACCGAAACAGGAAAGGGTTCACCCGGGTGGGCTTCTTGCCATTCTTTAAAATCCAGTGCTCCGCCACGATGGGCTAACCAGCGCATGATGACTTTGTTTTTAGCGATCACCTGTTGACGATAAATGCCTAAATTCTGGCGGTCTTTATTAGGCCCTTTAGTAATGACTAATGGCCATGTAATTAAAGGCGCGACATCATCTGGCCAGCAGGTCTGGATAGGGAATACGCTTAAATCAACTTCATCGCCTATACGAATGACTTCCTGACAAGGTGGCGTATTGATGACTTTGGGTGCCATATTGAGCACTTGTTTAAAAACCGGAATTTTCTCCATGGCATCTTTTATGCCTTTGGGGGGTTCGGGTTCTTTTAAATAGGCGAGCAACTCACCGATACTGCGTAATTCTTTAACAGAGTCTGCCCCCATGCCCATAGCCACCCGTTTTGGCGTACCAAACAGATTGCCTAGTACCGGAATGTTGGAGCCTTTAGGATTTTCAAATAACAGTGCAGGACCTTGTTGCTTTAACACACGGTCACAGATTTCTGTCATTTCCAGATAAGGGTCAACTTCAGTGGTGATGCGTTTCAGTTCGCCTTGTTTTTCCAGTTGTTTGATAAAGTCTCTTAAATCTTTATATTTCATGCGCCAATTCCATTATGTCTGAGTAGTGCGTCTATATTAGGTTCACGACCACGAAATTTAACAAATAACGGCATGGCATCTTCACTTCCACCTGTTTCCAGTATGTTGTGTAAAAAGGCTTTGCCCGTGGTTTGGTCAAAAATACCCTTTTCTTCAAATAAAGAGTAGGCGTCACTGGAGAGCACTTCTGCCCATTTGTAACTGTAATAACCGGCGGCATAACCACCAGCAAAGATATGTGAAAAACTATGGGCAAAACGGTTAAATTCTGGCACTTTAACCGCTGCAATTTGGTCTCTGATAGTGTTGAGCGTTTTATAGATTTGTCCGCCTTTTGCAGGGTCATATTGTTGATGTATTCTAAAATCGAACAGACTAAATTCTAACTGCCTCACCATTAACATACCGGCTTGAAAATTTTTGGCATTAAGCATTTTTTGAAATAAGTCTTCAGGGAGTACTTCGCCTGTTTGATAATGTCCAGAGATAAGGTCTAACGCTTGTTTTTCCCAGCACCAGTTTTCCATGAATTGACTGGGTAGCTCAACCGCATCCCATTCCACGCCATTAATGCCGGAAACACCTAAATAGTCTATTTTTGTTAGCATGTGCTGCAGACCATGACCAAATTCGTGGAACAAGGTTAACACTTCATCGTGTGTTAATAGAGCGGGGTCGTTAGCTACGGGTGGGGTAAAGTTACAGGTTAAATAAGCCACAGGGATTTGTATCTCATCACCTGTTTTTTTACGTCCGACACAGTCATCCATCCATGCCCCGCCGCGTTTTTTCTCACGGGCATACAGGTCAAGGTAGAACTGACCGCGTAGTTGATCCTCTTCATCTTTAATTTCAAAGAAACGGACATCAGGATGCCAGCTGTCAATGCCAGCAATTTCAGTTATTTTTAAACCATAGAGTTTTTCAACCACAGAGAATAAACCGGGAATAACCCGGCTGTCAGGAAAGTAGGCTTTGACTTCTTCTTGTGAGAGTTGGTAAAAATGTTGGCGCATTTTTTCAGAGAAATAGCCTATATCCCATGCTTGTAGATTATTGACTGCATAATGTTGTTTAGCAAAGGCTTGCAGTTCAGAAAAATCTTTACGCGCATGTCGCCATGATTTGTCTGCTAAATCGTCTAAGAAACCGGTGACATCTTCTGGCTGGTCTGCCATTTTTGTGGCAAGTGATAATTCGGCGTAATTAGCAAAGCCTAATAATTGGGCTTTTTCATGCCTTAAAGCCAGTGTTTGTTCCATTATTTGGCTGTTATCCCACTGACCTGCATTGGGCCCTTGTTCGGATGCACGGGTGGCAAAGGCGGTGTAGTGTTCTTTGCGTAATTCACGGCTATCGGCATAGGTCATTACCGCGATGTAAGAGGGAAACTGTAAGCTAATGATCCAGCCCTCTTTGCCTTGGCTTTCAGCGGTTTGTTTGGCAAGTGTTAATGCGGTTTCGGGTAAGCCGGTTAATACATCGGGATCGGTAATGTGTTTGCTCCAGGCATTGGTGGCATCCAGCAGATTTTCTTGATATTTACTGGATAAAGCAGAGAGCTCCTGGCTGATTTCTTTATAGCGCTGTTGTTTATCTTGGCTTAAATCAATACCGGATAAGCGAAAATCTCTTAGCGAGTTAGCGATGATTTTTTGTTGTGCGGTGTCTAATGCAGCGTAAGCTTCGCTATCTGCAATCGATTGGTAGGCATTAAACAGGGCTTTGTTTTGACCTATTTCAGTGGCATATTCGCTGAGTTTTGGTAAGCAGGCGTTATATGCATCACGTAGTTCATCGCTGTTGACTACAGCATTCATATGGCTGACGGGAGACCACGCTTTATTGAGCGTGTCTTCAATGTTTTCAATAGGCGCAATCAGGTTTTCCCAGCTGTAGTCTGTGGTGGCCTGTAAGTGTTGCGCTATGACGGTTCTTGCCTCACTTAATAGACTGTCAATGGCTGGCTCAATATGTTCAGCTTTGATTTTTGAGAATTGTGGCAGGGTCGAATTTTCGAGTAGGGGATTGTTCATGGTCAGTTTGGTATTCGTTCAGTTAAACAGGTTTTGTGGCTTTAAATAGGAAAAACCTAAGGAATACGCATGAAATAACGTGGGCAATATGTGTATACTGTCGAAGTTATTTTATAGATATTCCTAAGCCAGCATTTGCATGGCGCTTTTAATACGGTCTTGTGCTTTATGTAAAACCTGAAGAGAGAAATCAGGGTCTAGTTTACCGTTTTTTAACTTGGAATAAGCAGGAATTGAGTTAATGTAAGGTAAATTTTTGATTTCTTTATTATGGATATAGCTGTGTAGTTTAGCAAGAATGACAATATCAGTGACTGTCAGGTTATCCCCGCTATCATAAAACCAGTCTTCTGCATGATGCGGAATGGCAGTGAGTTCTTCAGAAAAACCCAGTGTATGTAGTACCAGTTTGCCTACAGGCGCTCTTAGATACGGCATGGCATTTTCCAGATCCTGAAAATCGGGGTACTCCGTCGGGTGCTGTTCTGCAAAATGTAGTAGTGGAATGCTACCTATATCGCAGACCAGACCAGCAAGTAAGGCATCCTCGGGATTAATAGTACCGGTTTCCGAAGCCAGTACAAAGCTGAGGCTGGAGACATAGAGGCTTTTTTTCCACAAGTTTTGCATAATCTTCATTAGCTGTTTATCTTTGCATTTGAAGAGTTGCTTTAAACTGATGCCTATTACCAGGCTACGGGTGGCATCTAATCCGAGTCTTGTGACTGCATCATGGCAATTTGTTATGGGTGTGATAGGGGCGTAAGCCGGACTGTTAGCAACCTGAATTAATTTGGTCACAATGGGGGAGTCTAAATGTATAATATCGACCGCTTCATTAATACCTATATTATTTGTCATAGCTTCTTTAAGCTTTAAGGCAACTTGAGGTAAGGACGGAAGACTTAGCTGGTTGTCTTGGTATGCCTGGGAAAAACTTGCAAAAAATTGATGACCGTTGAGTTCTTCGGGTAGTTCAATGTCAACCAAATCAATACAAGAGATCTCTTCTCTACTTTTATCAGACCAGAGTTGATTGAGTTCGCCAGAGACAGCAAGAAGGGTCACTTCGGTTTCTGCGGTTGCTGTGGCTTCATACGTTTTTGCCGTATTAAGAGGTAAGTGTGCACGGATATCTTTAGCGGAAATAGTGTAATAATTTTCGCTGTCAGGCTGTAACTTAATGGTTCCCTTCAGTAAATAAAGTATGTATTCACTGTTTCGGTCTTGTAAAAAAACAAGAGAACCCTGGGCAAATACTTGGGTGGAATGAGGTATATATTTTATCGCGTGGTCAGTTAGGTTTCTAAGGGGAACAAAGCGTTTGAGGGTTTCGAGTGAGAGTTTTTTGTCGGTACTGAAAATGGATTTTGAATGCGGTGTTTTTTGATCTTTACTCTCATTGTTTACTGGCTGTTTACGGGGGTGAGATGCTGCTTTATTAAATAGGGTTTTTGTTAGCCAGTTCATGGTTATGCTCCAAATAGGCTTATTGCTTCAGATATCTGTTGTTTTGCATTATGCAGTGTTTGTAATGACATGTCAGGTGTTAATGCATGGTCACCCAGTTTTTGAAAAGCAGGTAAGGTATGAATCGGAGGCAGGTTTTGCATTTGTTGACTGCCCATATAGCTATGAAATTTTGCTAACAATACAATATCACTAATATCGAGGGCTTCCTGTGCATTGTAATACCAGTTTTCTATATTTTTAGGGGTTTCTTGTAAATTGTCTGGAAAGTCCCATTTTGCCAGAACAAGACTGCCTATCAAGCCTTGAAGTGTGGAAATAGTACGGTTTAAGTCCTGGTTTGAGTATTCTTTACTGTTCAAAGTATCGGCAAAAATCAGTATGGGTAATGCGCCTATATTGTGAGTGAGTCCTGCAAGTAGAGCCTCGTCGGGGTCTGCTTTTTTAGATAATGATGCCAGTGTATGACTGATGCTGGAGACTTGAATGCTTTGTTTCCAAAGGTTATGGATTTTCGTATTGATTTCTTTGTTTTTACTTTTGTACACATTTTGCATACTAATGCTAGTGACTAGATTACGTGTGGTGGTTAAGCCTAGTCGAGAAACAGCATTAAGACAGGTTGTTATGGGGTTAACTGTTCTGTAAAACGGGCTGTTAACAATTTGAATAAGTCTTGAAGAAATGACAGGATCAAAGTTAATTATTTTGACAGCTTCCAGGATTCCTATATCTTTTTGGATGGTGGATCTCAGTTTAAGAGCCACATCAGGAAGGCTGGGGATGATGAGTTTATCTTCTTTAAAGTGTTGGCAAAAAGCGTTAAAGAAGTGGTTGTTTTGTAAGTTTTCCGGAATGTCTTCAGTATTAAGTAATGGGTTGCGGCTATGGCTATTGCTTTTGTTTAAGGTATTAGCTGGGAGATGCAAAATACTAACAGCAGACTTGGCAATGATGGTGCATTGAAATTGGCTGTCATTCGATAAAGGGTAATGAGCCTTAAATGTTGATGCATCAACTTCGTAGCCATCGCCATTACAGATTTCTACATAACATTGTCCTTTGACCAGATAAGGTAAAGAATTTGATGTATCGTTAAGCTTGAAAATGACCTCACCTGGAGGGTGTCTGGATAGACTGGTTTCTAGTTGTTGTAGCTCTTGGTCAGGTAAGTGTCCAACAGGAATCAGGCGCTTTAAGAAAGGCAGTGGAATCTTTTTAATGATGTGGGATGTGTCTTTAGCACTTGAAGAGGCTGTCTTGGCTTCTTTAGATGAATTATCTTTGCTTAACGCTTTTTTTACGCGGTTCCAGAACATGTTAGTTAACCTGAAGACTTAAATTAGGCATGAGTGTTATATACTCCACAGTGTGGCTGGAATGATAGTCAGCTGGCAGGTGAAAGTCTAGCCTTTGCCCCATGAGCTGGGAAAAAACAGGTGAAATCAAGGGTGTTCAAAGAAACGCTGCATTATGGGGGGATACATCTTACCGTTCGTCTTTCCTGCGTACTCTTAGCAGGAATCTATAGCTGAGTATAGATTCCTGATAGAAAACCTCGGGAATGACGGTTTGCTTACATAGCCTCTGTTACAACACTCTGTCTTACCTGGGGCGCAAGGTCTTTAGCCTGCATAAGAGCGCTAGCAACTATTCCGTGTTAAGTTGGTAGCCGACAAAGGATACTCGATTTTAATTATTTGTTTCGACGGGCTAGGTCGGAACTTTATTGTTATTAATAACAATAAAGTTGATTTAACCCTGCGGTAGTATTCAATAAATAACAGCATACAATCAGGAAATTATTATCTGAATCATGATTCAACGGGTTTTTCAGCTTGGTGATGAGCAACGGATGAGTTTTTTGAAACTAGTATCTTCTCTGGTGTAAAACCATATAACCTGACGGTAATATTGTCATCAGGTGCAGTTTTTAGATAATTTTCCAGTGTTTCCTGAATATCAAAATCTATAAAATTTGCTTTAGATGCATCAATTATCACGGAACTATTTTCATTAATTTCATTCAACATTCCTCTTAATAAGGCTTTATTCAAAAATGACACGTCTTTATGCATTGTTATAGTGTAATGACCTTCTTCATAATGTAGCGTTATTGATTTGTGATAGTTGGATTTGATGACAAAAAAGATACCAAAGCCAATACCAATTAAGACACCTTGTAATAAGTCGGTGGTTAATATGGCAATAACGGTAATTATAAAGGGTAGAAATTGATTCCAACCCTGATGGTAGAGTGAGATAAATAATTGAGGCTTTGCCAGTTTATACCCTATGTGTAATAAAATACCTGCTAAACAAGCCAAAGGAATTAAATTAAGCAGATGGGTGAAAAATAGTATGCTAAGTAACAACAAAATACCATGTAAAAAGCTGGATATTCGTGTTCGACCCCCCGAATTAATGTTGGCTGAGCTACGTACAATAACTGCTGTAATCGGTAAGCCACCAAGCAGTCCACTGATAATATTACCAAAACCCTGTGCCTTTAACTCACGATTAGTGGGGGCAATTCGTTTCAATGGATCAAGTTTTTCAACCGCCTCCAAGCTAAGTAGCGTTTCCAAGCTGGCAATGATAGCTAATGTACCCGCTACAACATAGACCTGAGGATTATAGAGAAAGCTAAAGTCAGGCTGTATAAACAAGTCAGCAAATTCACTTATATTGGCTGTTATTTTTAGAGAAACCAAATGATTTCCGCTGATCGCAAACTCTGGAAACCATTGCAAAGCAGCAGTATTAATACCGATTCCCCAGCCTACAACGACTAATGGTCCAGGAATCAGTTTCAACACGCTAAAATTTTTTATCCAGGATGTTTCCCAAATAATGAGAATCAATAAAGCACCCAGTGTAATGACTGTGCTGTTAATGGAAATAGAGCTAAAAGCCTCTAGTATTTCATGAAAACTACTGGATGCTGTTTCATTCATGTAGCTTTCATCACCCACAAAGCTAGTGTTATAGCCGACAGCATGAGGTAATTGCTTGATAATCAAAATCAAACCAATAGCGGACAACATGCCTTTGATCACCGATGATGGGAAAAAAGCACCGATAATCCCGGCACGGAAATAGCCAAGGATTAGTTGTATAATGCCCGCTAAAACCACGCTGACTAAAAACCCGGTATAACTGCCTAATTGCTCAATAGCACTAAACACTATGACGGTTAAACCCGCGGCAGGCCCTGATACACTGAGTTGTGAACCACTCGCCCAAGAGACAATAATACCTCCGACCATACCGGCAATTAACCCTGAAAAAAGGGGGGCTCCAGAGGCTAAGGCAATACCAAGACATAAGGGTAAAGCCACAAAAAAAACAACTACAGCCGCTGGAATATCTTGTTTTAAGTGTTCAGTATAATAATTGATCTGTTTATGCATCACATCTTGCCTTGTTTTTGTTAATTAAAATTCTTCGGGTAAACAAAAATTATGTAGTGCTAACATCATGATACTGAAAAATTGGATGAATAGCATCATTTGGTTTTAGAGTGATCAAGGGATTAATTAGACCATCATTTAAACCATAAACCCAACCATGCAATGTTGGGCGTTGATGTTTTTTCCATCTCTCCTGAACTATGGAGGTATGTGACAAAGCGTGGACTTGTTCTATTACATTTAATTCGACTAAGCGATTAACCCGTTCACTTTCATTTGCATAAGCATCTATTTCTTTCTGATGCAGACGGTAGGTGGTGTTTTTAATATGCATTAGCCATTTATTGGTAATGACCAGGTCTGAACGTTGTTTATTTAATGCTGCGATGATGCCGCCACAACCATAATGACCGCAGACAATGATATGTTTAATTTCCAGCACACTGACTGCGTATTGCACTACACTGAGGCAATTAAAATCGGTATGGATAACCTGATTCGCAATGTTTCGATGAATAAACATTTCGCCAGGTTCTACATTGACAATAATTTCAGCAGGAACACGGCTATCCGAGCAGCCAATCCATAGAAATTCGGGCGTTTGTTTTTTAGACAGCTGCTTAAAAAAAGAGGGATTCTTTTCTTTTAATTGTGCAGACCATTGTTGGTTTCTTTGTAATAACTCTTTACAAGTAGGCATGAAAATACTTTTAATAAATAATAGGTGTTTTCATTATATGGATATGAGCTTTCAATAACCTTTCAAACGGTTTAAATAGTGATAAGTTTGGCTGTTTTTCTTTTGGAATAGTTAATAAAATCATTTAAAAACAATATATTGTAAGATAATTATGATAGCGATGTTTTTTAAATAACGACCCTTTTTTCGCCTTTATTAAGCCGATTTAATGGACATTTTATTAAAAAATTCAGCAATAGCGCATTGTTTACGATATTTTTAATGTCGAAAACCCGTTACAAATTGATTGTATGAATTTTATTTAAAATCATATAAACCTCAGAGACTATGAATCAACGCCCGTGTTATTTTTAGAAGCTTGAACACAGAATAAAGTCGCAGATTTAAAATTTTGGTTTTTAACCACAAAGCCTTTAAATTAAACTACTGAGGGTTAATTTGTAAGGAACTGTAATCTTGTTTTCTTTTAAAAAACAAGCGAACGGCGAGTGTCGTTGATCTTCTAATAGAGACACATTGTTAATTTTAAGTAGAATTTATTAAATTTTCCAGTGCAAAAATAGCTATATCAATAGCTTACAGGGTATATGGTAAGGCGAAATTCTGTTTTTTAGGGGGGGTAAGTGAACGGTTGCAATACCAGTCAGCAGTGTAAAAAAAGCGCATGGATTTGTTGAGGGTGATGAGGATGAAGTAAATCTTACCGTAAAAGATAAGGCTATTTCTATACTTCGCTAATTATCTATGTCTGGTATGATCTACAGGTTTTATTCAATGGTATTACATTATGACTAGCGATAGTTTTTCCTCTCTACCCATTTCTACTGCGTTAATTGCTAATTTGGATACGCTGGGTTATGAAAAGATGACAGCTATTCAAGCACAGGGCTTACCTCATGTGTTGGCAGGTAAGGATCTTATCGCTAAAGCAAAAACAGGCAGTGGTAAAACAGCGACCTTTGGTTTGGGGTTGTTAAATAAAATCAACCCCCGTTTTTTTGGGGTGCAAGCCATGGTTTTATGTCCGACCAGAGAATTAGCGGATCAAGTAGGCAAAGAACTGCGTAAATTGGCACGAGCAATTCCGAATATTAAAGTGGTGATGTTAACCGGGGGGAAACCTTTTTGGCCACAAAAAAGTTCTTTGGCGTATGGCGCGCATATTGTTGTGGGTACGCCCGGGCGTATTCAAGATCATTTAGGTAAACAAACCCTGAATCTTGAAGGCTTAGAGATGTTGGTGCTGGATGAAGCCGATAGAATGTTAGATATGGGCTTTGCAGAAGAAATTAATAGCATTATTGCCAGAACACCGGCAAAGCGTCAGACCTTACTGTTTTCTGCAACATACCCTGACACCATTGATCAGATGAGCCGCCGTATTCAGCAAGACCCCATAACAGTCACCGTTGAATCAGAGCATAAGTCAGAAGTGATAGAGCAAGTGTTTTACCAAAGTAAAAAACACAATCGCAATGATGCTTTATTGGCATTGTTTGAGCATTATCAGCCTGAAACCACCCTGGTTTTTTGTCATACAAAAATACAATGTGATGAAGTCGCTCAATTTTTACGTGACCAGAACATTCAGGCTCTGGCGATTCATGGGGATTTAGAACAGCGTGATCGTGATCAAATCCTGCTTCGATTTACTAATCACAGTTGTTCCGTTTTGGTTGCGACGGATGTCGCAGCGCGTGGTCTGGATATTAAATCATTAGCAGCCGTAATTAATTTCGAATTACCCCATGACCCAGAGATTTATGTACACCGTATTGGTCGTACAGGCAGGGCGGGTGAAAAGGGGATTGCGCTCAGTATTTTTACAGAGTCTGAACAGTTGCGTGTTAAGGGTATTGAGTCATTTCAGAATAAATCAGCTATTTTAGGTAAGGTAACCGCATTAAAGCGAGATACCCGTTTTTCTATGCAAGCACCGATGGTCACCATTCAACTGGATGCAGGACGAAAAGCTAAAATCCGTCCCGGTGATATTTTAGGAGCATTAACCGGAGATGCCGGCTTATCTGGCTCACAAATTGGTAAAATTGATATTTTTGATATCGTAAGTTATGTCGCCGTTGAACGTGATGCTATGCGTCCAGTACTGGATTATTTTGCCACAGGTAAAATAAAAGCGCGTAATGTCCGTGCGCGTAAGATTGGCTAGGCGTTCAGTTTGAGACGAAGGTTTGCTCGAAATTACGGGATCAGGTCTAGGCTGTCGAAATATAAGGTAGTGGGTTAAATCTGTTGTCAGGCATGAATATTTCGTCCAAATTCGACTTTATTACATACAGTCCAATGACAATATCGTGCATTTGTTCTATTGTTAGATTTTTTCGTTCAATTTTTTGGGTGTTTTGTTTACCTGTTTCATGCTCATTTGTATCCAGGTTTCATTCATAAGCTCCCCGGTCATCGGCATAATATCTCAAGGTGTTTCTGATTTTTGAGATAGAAAAACAGGGTTTACCTGTACAAGGCTATCTTCTTTGCTTTTCAGAATGCTGATGACTGTATTTTTATAATCTTAAATCCTTAAATCTTTTATAACGCGAACTACTTCGTTATCGCCTGCAATAGGTTCTATCGTAAAGCCTAGTTTTTTAACCAATGATAGCATTGGTTTATTAACCGTTAACACTTCGCCTTCAAAAAACGAAATTCCTTTATATTTCGCATCCTTCATTAAAGTTGTCATGATTTTTGCACCAATCCCCAATCCTTGGCAACTATCTGCAACGACCAAAGCAAACTCAACACTATGCCCATCAGGATTCATAATATAACGTCCAACGCCTAATTCTGTTAGCATGTTTTCGTGTTCGGTAACTGCAACAAAAGCCATTTCACGATCATAATCAATTTGAGTAAACCGAACAATCATTTCAGGGGTTAATTCCTGTAACGATTGCATGAAACGCAAATATTTACTGCGCTCAGATAGACTATGAACAAAATCCTTTTCCATATCAGCATCTTCCGGGCGAATAGGGCGAATGGTAATATCCACGCCATTCGGTAATTGATAATGACGGGTTAATTCAGAAGGGTAGGGGTGAATCGTCATATGTGAATAAGGCAT
>CAYMPX010000037.1:5338-14891 GCA_964392135.1 uncultured Methylomarinum sp. | reverse complement strand
AGCAAACAGCAATAAAAAAAGCTATAAACCCAAGCTTTTGTGCGTGATTATTTCGGGCAATAACTGTATAAGAAAAAAATTGTGCACCCAATTAGAGCAAATAATATGCCTTTAACAGTTTCTGTGATTGGACAGTCTCTTAAGGCAGACGTTCCTACAATACAGCCGCTTTTTCTTTAATTAGCAGCGAAGATTTTTCTCGCTCACGAAATACAAGGTGTTTTAAATGGGTTCTCACGAAGCCCGTGGGAACCCGAGGTTTTTCTTTACTTGAGAATGAGGATTTATCAAGGATCGAGTAGGTAATACAATATATAAAGCCTGAAAACTTACCCACTCGATTTTTATCGACTTAGAATTTTTAGCTTAGCCAATGAATTTTATTTAACTTCAATCATTTCAACAGTCCCATCTTCCAGTACTTCGACCATATGCCCTGATGGTTCGTCCAGAAAAACAATGACCATTAAAAAGACAAAGGCAGCGGTAGCCGCAATCGTCATAAAGAAAATATCAGTAGCTACAAAAGAAAAAACGGTAAGGAATGCTAACCCCCCTACATTACCAAAAGCCCCCACCATTCCAGCAAATTGACCGGTCATACGACGTTGAATTAAAGGCACCATGGCATATACAGCGCCCGAGCCTGCCTTAGAAAAGATACCCGCTAAAACCGTAGTCGCGACTACTAACCATAAAGCCCAATCAGTCGTTACATTCCCTAAAATAAAAAAGCTGATAGCCGCACCACTAGACACTATTCCTAAAGTGATTTTACGACCAATCTTATCACTTAACCAGCCACCGGCAGGTCGTGCAAACAGATTAATGACCGGATAAATACCCGCCAAAACACCTGCTAAAACAGGTTCCACATTAAAAGTATCCACATAATAAAGAGGGAGCATAGAAACAACCGCTAACTCTGCACCAAAGGTCAACATATAAGCTAAGTTTAGAATCGCAACTTGCTTAAAAGCATAACGTTGAATTTCAGGGACTTCCGTATGGAATATTGATTTATTAACCTGAATAATTTTCCATACTTGATAAATATACAAAACAAGCAATGTCGCATAGATACCGTATGCAACTGTTTCATCAATCCAATGCATTTTGGCTGATAACTTCCATGTCAAAACACTTAAGGCTAAGTACATGGGAATATTCATTATGATATACAGCAACAAATCCATTTTGCTAGTCACTTCCATCGCACCCATTTTTTTCGGCTTAAAGTAGGTAGAGCCTTTCGGGGTATTAGAAACACTAAAATAGTAGATGCAGCCATAAATAATAGCGATACCCCCCGTGATACCAATTGCATAACGCCAGCCATTTTCAGCACCAAAATAAAGGGCGACAGAAGGTAGAATTATCGCTGCGCCAGCCGAACCAAAGTTTCCCCAGCCACCATAAATACCTTGGGCAATACCCGTTTGCCTTGCAGGAAACCATTCTGAAATCATGCGAATGCCAACCACAAAACCGGCACCGACAAATCCCGATAAAAAGCGTACAATCGCCAATTGCTGATAGGTTTGAGTAAAAGCAAAGCCAATACTGATCAACCCGCCTAATATCAAAATTGATGAGAATAATTGTTTGGGACCATATTTATCAACTAACATACCCACCACGATTCGAGCGGGAATGGTCAAGGCAATATTCAAAATCAACAGTATTTTGACCTCCTGTTCGGACAAATGCATGGCATCACGAATAACAACCATTAAAGGTGCATGTGCAAACCAAACCATAAAACTGATAAAAAAAGCAAACCAGGTCAGGTGTAATGTTCTGATTTCAGGTTTATTAAATGCTAATAAATTTAACTGATTAGTGGTCATTAAGACTCCTCATATAACAAAAATACTTATACCTTAAATCAAGCATTAAACATGCCACTAACCATTTACCTCCCCATTTTTTAGTTGTATTGGCTTTTATTCTTTCACCAGCATCCGTTAACTGGTTTCGTATGCTGCATTAGCAGGCATTCCTATACTTGGAAAAACATGTTGTTTTGCACCAAACCAGTGCGATTAAAGTGAAAAATGGAGTGGGTGGGGATTATAAATCAGGCTATGTTTGCATTAGAATAATCGAGGCTATCTATAGACTAACCCAGCGCAGACATCTATTATAGAGTCATTATAAAAACCAGTATTTAGCTTATGAATTATCTTGAAATTTATTTTAATGGTGTTTTAAAACATAGCCTGAAGGTTCAGAGCGATGTTTTGAGTATAGGCAGAGCATCTAGTAATGATGTTGTGATTAATAATATGGGCGTATCCAGTCACCATGCCATTATAAGCAAGAAAGAGGAGCTGTTTTATCTTGAAGATTTAAACAGCACTAATGGCACTTTTCTAAATAGCCAGAAGATTTCATCACGACAAAGAATAAATCCTCAAGATTCTATTATTATAGGCAAACATACACTTAAATTCTCTGAATGGAGGCAATCTCATAATTCTGTGGCAACAGCCAGCAATCGGGTAAATGACTCAGCGGATTCAACCGTGATGATGAGTCGAAGTGTTGCTGCAAAAGCTAATCCAGCGACAGCAATCCATTCACAGTCAAAATCTTTCTATCTCATTGTACGAAAGGAACTGACGGGGATCAATAAACTGCTATTAACAGAAAATAATTATGGTATTGGCAAAGATAAAGATAATGAAATTCGTATTGGTGGCTGGTTTACGCCCGCTTATATTGCGGAAATAGAAAGGATTGGGCATTCTTTTTACATTACTCCGTTAAAAAAGAACAAAGTCAAGTTAAATAACACAATCATCAATTCCAGCGTACTACTTTCTTCATCCGATGAAATAAAAATTAAAAGTTTGTTTCTAAAGTTTTTGACTGACTAGCAATATAATTGATACATTGTCTTTTCCACCCTGCTCCAGAGCTAACTGCAATAATTTCTGAGAATAGTTTTCCAGTTGACCTGCTGCAAGCCCTTGCAATGCACTCTCAATATCTAAATCATCGACCATATCCGTCAAACCATCAGAACAAATTAAAAAACTATCTCCCTCTTCAACCGCTACCCTTTGAATTTCAGACATCGTTTCCGGATAGGGTCCAATTGCTCTGAGAATTACATTTGATTCCGGCTTTTCACCCTCGCAATCATTATCATGCCATACCTGTAAAACAGAGTGATCTTTACTCAGTGCTTCCAGCTTTTGTTTCCTAAACCGATAAATCCGGCTATCACCAATATGAAATATAAGCATGGTATCAGCAGCAATTAACCAGCAACCGGCAACTGTCGTCCCCATTCCCGAACCATCGCCTGCATTACGCTCAATATTAAGTTGATAGATATGATGATTCGCCTCATGCAACGCTTTTTCTACAACTGACTGGTATTCTTTTATATTCAGTTTCGACCTGCCAAATAAACCTAAAAAGCCAGGCTGTTTTTTTATAGCCCTTTGCTGTAACCGAAACATTTGCTGAATTATCTTGACCGCTTCCATACTCGCAATTTCACCCGCCTGATGTCCTCCCATGCCATCAGCAACTAACAGCACGCCCAACGCATCATCAATTAAAATAGTGTCTTCATTATGCTCTCTCTCACGACCGACATCTGTAATAGCCATTGCAGTATATTTTTCAAATAATTTTTTCTGCATAATTGATAAAACTCATATAATGAACGGTATTTTTCTATATTAAGCCAAATTACAGACTAGAACAATCTTATGCAAATCCCTGGTTACACCATCATTGACACCATTGGCACAGGAGGTATGGCCACTGTATACAAAGGCATACAAGATTCACTTAAACGAAAAGTAGCTATCAAGGTTATTCATAAAAAGCTGGCAAACCAGCCGCTGGTCTTACAACAGTTTGAACGTGAATCCTATATTATCGCCCAATTAAATCACCCGCATGTGATTCATGTCATAGATAAAGGTTTACTGAAAGACAAAACACCTTATTTCATAATGGAGTATTTACAAGGCCAAGACCTTGCCCAACTCATTCAACAAGGCGGACTTGAGGTCAATAAAAAACTGGAACTACTGATACAAATATGTAAAGCGCTAAGTTACGCGCATAAAAACGGCGTAATTCACCGTGATATAAAACCAGCCAATATTTTTATCGACCAAGAAAATCATGCCCATGTATTAGATTTTGGCATAGCCCAGTTCTGTGATTCCCCAGCCAAGCCCGATACAGATGACATGTTAATGGGTACACTTGCCTACATGTCCCCCGAACAACAAGCATCCTCATCCAATGTAACCATCCTCAGCGACATTTATTCTTTAGGCGTGCTTATGTACGTTTTGTTTACTGGACAAAAACCGGTTGGAAACTTTGCCGCGCCATCAGAGCTTGCAGCTGGCATTAACTCACGATTAGATCACTTGATTCTAAACTGTCTTAAAACAGAGCCTCTTGATAGACCGGCTTCTGCTGATAAAGTTAAAGATACCTTATTACAACTATTAAGCGGCACCCATTTAAAACAAGCACAAAAAGAACTGGCAGAAGAAGGTATCAGTAGCTTAAAAAAACGCTTTGTTTTACTTGAGGTTATCAAAGAAGAAAAACACAGCGCAATCTACCTATATGAAAATAAAAAAGATCATAATTTACTGATTATAAAAAAACGCCCCATTTGGAGTAAAGGATTTAATGAAACAAATCTATTAAAACCTCTCACTCATAAACACATTGCTGAAATTTACGGCACATCAAAAAATAGCCGGAGCTATATTATTGTTATGGAATACTTAAACGGCGGTGCTTTACAAGATCGTCTAATTGTTGCCACCCCTTGGGATAATGCGTTAAGAACTGTCCGTGAAATTTGCCTGGGATTAGCATTTGCTCATCAAAATGGAATTATTCACGGGAACCTAAGACCCAGTAATATTCTATTTGATGAAAACGGCTTAATAAAAGTCAGTGACTTTGGCTTAGATGATCGCTATCAAGTGGGTCCAGAAAAAAACGGGTACAAATTACAGAGTGAGGAAAAAACCAAACGTACCGATATCTATTCCGTAGGTATTATTCTTTATCAACTACTCACAGGCTCTCTACCGCGCAGAAAAAACAGACAAATAATTCCTTCAGAAAAATTTGATCAACTCCCCGACCAATTAAAGGAAATGATAAAACGTATGGTAGCCTGGTTACCCATGTCCAGGCAAAACACTATAACGCAAGTACTTGAAGAAATTGATGTATTACTGGAATATCATCTTCAACTGAGCATGAAAGAAGCAAAAACGCAACACAGGGAAAAACAAGAAGCCATTGAAAAAGTACTGAAACAACAAAAAAAAGCAAAACTAAAAAAAATTATACACTGGACATTAATAGCCTTGGCATCATTCAGCCTTATTTGTCTTGGGTTATTTTTTCAAGAGTTCATTTCACTATTTGATCAAGGGATCGGCGATGAGAAAATATGACTAACCACTCATAAAATCAGAAAGTCGATTGACACCACCAAATACTTACAAGACGCTACATGTAAACCTCAACTATTTTGAAAAAAAACAGTCTTTTCTGGTTACCCATAAGCTTCCGCCATTGACTACATCTGACCTCCAGGGGATGGAGGAAATGTCTAAATTTGCATGGAGCAGATTAGAGCCTATAGGCAAAGAGACGGGATCTTGTGGCTCAATTGATAAAAAAGCCGGCATTCGCCGGCTCCAAAATATTGATTATAAACACGTCATTTTTCACTGAAAAAAACATGCCTACATATTATCTAATATTGCTTTTCTAACGGCATCCAGAGTCGCATCTATAGTAACGGGGTGTGAGTCTTTGCATTGGTTAATCGCCGTATCAGGGTCTTTTAAACCATTGCCTGTTAATGTACAGACAATTTTACTGCCTTCTGGGATTTTTCCACTGGCGATGTCTTTTAATGCACCGGCTAATGAGGTTGCAGATGCAGGCTCACAGAAGATACCTTCGTATTGTGAAAGCATTTTATGGGCTTCCAATATTTTCTCATCTGCGAAACAATCAAACCAGCCACCCGATTCTTTTTGTGCAGCCCAGGAAAAATCCCATGACTGAGGTCTGCCTATACGGATTGCAGTTGCGATGGTTTCTGGATTATCAATCATTTTACCGCTGATAAAAGGGGCTGCGCCGGCCGCTTGATAACCACACATCACAGGACGTTTAGTTGCTACTGCTTTTAAAGCGCCTTGGTCAGTGGCATATTCTGAATAGCCTTTCCAATAAGCGGTGATATTACCTGCGTTCCCTACCGGTAAACAATGGAAATCTGGTGCATCGCCTAGCTCATCAACAATTTCGAAGGCAGCTGTTTTTTGTCCATCAATACGATAGGGATTGATGGAGTTCACAATAGTCACAGGGGCATGATCAACAATTTCTTTAACCAGCGACATACCATCGTCAAAATTACCATTAATCTGGATAATTTCAGCGCCATACATTAAGGTCTGGGCTAATTTACCCAGGGCAATTTTTCCATCAGGTATTAATACAAACGCTTTAATACCCGCGCGTACTGCATACGCTGCAGCGGATGCTGAGGTATTACCTGTTGATGCACAGATAATTGCCTTACTGCCTTCTTCTACCGCTTTGGTCACAGCCATGGTCATACCACGGTCTTTAAATGATCCGGTGGGATTTAAACCCTCATATTTGACATAAATATCAACATCTTTAGCTATAATTCCAGGGATATTTTGCAATTGAATTAAAGGCGTATTACCTTCACCAATACTAATAATACGTGTATCATCGCTGACGGGTAAGCGATTTTTATAGTGTTCAATTAAGCCTGTATATCTAGACATTGTTTTATCCCAGTGTTTCTAAGCGAATTCGGCTAATTGAGCCGGTAATAGTTGATAATGCTTCAATTTCCATAATTGCCGCATTCATTTCTTTTTCTAGCGTTGTTTGCGTTAGCATAATTACTGGCAAGGTCGTTTCACCTTCCAGAGGTTCTTTCTGAATCAAGGCTTCAATACTTATGTGATGACCCGCTAAAATTCGAGTCACTTCAGCTAACACACCCGGTTTATCTTCTGCATTTAAACGTAAATAATAGGCTGTTTTGATTTGTTCCGATGATAAAACAGGAATGTCGGTAATCGCATCCGCCTGGAATGCTAAATGTGGCACTCGATTTTCCGGGTCACTGGTTAATACTCTCACCACATCAATTACATCGGCAATCACAGCCGAGGCAGTGGGTTCTGCACCGGCACCTGCTCCGTAATATAAGGTAGGACCTACTGCATCACCTTGAACTAAAACCGCATTCATTACGCCGTCAACATTTGCAATTAAACGACGCTCGGGGATTAATGTCGGGTGAACTCTTAATTCAATCCCTTGCTCTGTTTTTCTGGCTATACCTAAATGCTTAATGCGATAGCCTAATTCTTCAGCATACGCCACATCGGCTCGGGTAATTTGAGTAATACCTTCTGTAAATACCTTTTCAAACTGTAGTGGAATACCAAATGCTATTGAGGCTAATATCGCTAATTTATGTCCCGCATCAATCCCTTCCACATCAAATTCAGGATCAGATTCTGCATAACCTAATGCTTGCGCTTCAGCTAAAACATCAGCAAAGTCACGCCCTTTATCACGCATTTCAGTCAGGATAAAGTTACCTGTTCCGTTGATAATACCGGCTAGCCATTCAATTTGATTTCCACTTAAACCTTCACGAATTGCTTTAATAATGGGAATACCACCGGCAACCGCAGATTCAAACAATACCATTACACCTTTATCACTGGCTTTCTGGAAGATCTCATTACCATGTAAAGCAATTAAGGCTTTATTGGCTGTAACGACATGCTTACCGTTTTCTATCGCCTGTAACACCAGCTCTTTAGCTAATGTGGTTCCACCAATCAGTTCTAAAACAATATCTATTTCAGCATCATTAATGATGCTGAAAGGGTCTGTGGTTAGATGTATACCTTGTGTATCACAAATTCTTTCCCGGTTTAAATCTCTTGCAGAGGCACGAGTGACAATGATCTCTTGACCTGCTCTACGTGAAATTTCTTTTGCATTTCTTTTAAGTACATTGACTACGCCACCGCCCACTGTACCTAATCCTAAAACCCCAATTTTTACCGCTTTCAAAGTAACTCCTAATCTTTACTGTATTATAAAACACCGTCTTTTTTGAACATATTTCGAATGCCTCTTAGCGCTTGTCGTGTCCTATGCTCATTTTCAATTAAACTAAACCGGACATGATCATCACCGTGTTGTCCAAAACCAATACCCGGAGATACTGCTACTTTGGCATCAATAATCATTTTTTTACAAAACTCTACCGATCCCATGTCTTTATATTTATCAGGGATAGGCGCCCACACAAACATAGTTGCTTTAGGTTTTTCTACTGTCCAGCCCACTGCATTTAGACCGTCACAAAGTACATCACGTCGACTTTTATACATTTCACAGATTTCAGTCACGCAATCTTGCGGCCCTTCAAGTGCAGCAATTGCAGCGACCTGAATAGGTGTGAACATACCATAATCAAGATAAGACTTAATTCGCGTTAATGCCGCGACCAATGTTTTATTGCCACACATAAAACCTACGCGCCAACCCGGCATATTATAGCTTTTTGATAACGAATAAAACTCAACCGCAATTTCTTTTGCACCTTCCACTTGCAATATCGAGGGCGCTTTATAACCATCAAACACAATATCTGCATAGGCAATATCATGGACTACCCAGATATTATGTTGTTTAGCGACAGCGACTATTTTCTCAAAAAATTCCAGTTCCACACATTCACTGGTTGGGTTTCCGGGGAAATTAAGAATTAACATTTTAGGTTTAGGCCAGGAATCAATAATGGCTTCATGTAACTCTTCAAAAAAATCAATACCCGGCACCATTTTGACATGTCTTAAATCAGCCCCCGCAATAACCACACCATAAGGATGTATGGGATAGGCAGGATTAGGCACTAAGACCACATCACCCGGCCCTAATGTCGCCAATGCTAAATGTGCCAAACCCTCTTTTGAACCAATGGTCACAATGGCTTCTGATTCGGGATCTAAATCGACATCAAAACGATTCTTATACCAGTTACAGATGGCTTTTCTTAATCGAGGGATACCGCGAGAAACTGAATAACGGTGTGTATCATCACGTTCCGCCGCTTCCACCATCTTTTCAACAATATGCTTGGGTGTTGGTTGGTCTGGGTTACCCATACCAAAATCAATGATGTCTTCACCTTCTGAACGAGCTTTCGCTTTCAGGTCATTAACAATGTTAAAAACATAAGGTGGCAGGCGACTTATACGACGAAATTCTTCCATTAATAGCTCTTGTGCAACGAAACTTAATAATATAGCTATTTAAGTTACGGTTATAAATTAATAATATTAAAAATGATACTTTATAAAACAAGGCATTATACCCTGTTTATTCATCAAATTGAGAGGAGAACAGGTTTAAACTTGCTAAGAAGTAATAAAAGCTAAATTCCATCACCAATAAACCATGG
>CAYMPX010000037.1:0-5238 GCA_964392135.1 uncultured Methylomarinum sp. | reverse complement strand
GTTTAAACTTGCTAAGAAGTAATAAAAGCTAAATTCCATCACCAATAAACCATGGCTTCAGTTATTTTATTTCCCCTTCAGCCTATTTCAGCGCTATGTCACATTAAAGTTTGCCCTATATTTGTTATTTAGCTTTGCAACATTGCTTTTTTAACACGTTCTAAATCAGCTGGCGTATCTACGCCAGCTTCAGGTGTTTTAGACACTGTTTTGACTAAAATTGATTGTCCGTACCATAAAATCCTTAATTGTTCTAATGACTCAACCGTCTCAAGAACAGATGGTTGCCATGCACAGTAGTCTTTTAAAAACTTAACCGTATAGGCATAGAGTCCAATATGCCTAAGATAGGGCATAGCACCTGAAATTGCACCACCAGATGCTGAAAAACAGCGCCTATCCCAAGGTATCGCTGCTCGACTAAAATACAGGGCATAACCGGCTTGATTAAGCACCACTTTTACCGAGTTTGGATTAAATACTTCCTCAGTTTCGGTGATTTCAGCCGCTAAGGTTGCTATCCCTGCCTGCTTTTGAATGCCCAAAGCCCGTGCCACCTCTTTAATATAAGTAGATGGAATTAAAGGCTCATCACCTTGCAAGTTCACAACGACTTCATCATCTGACCAGCCCATTGCTACAGCCACTTCATTAATGCGTTCGGTACCGCTTTGATGATTTGCATCCGTCATTACTACCTTAAGACCTAAATCCTTCACCCTGTCAAAGATACGCAGGTCATCTGTTGCTACCACGACTTCATCCGCTTCAGCGTCTATCGCCCGTTGACAAACATGTGCAATCATAGGCTGACCGGCAATATTTAATAAAGGTTTACCTGGCAAACGTGTTGAACCGTAGCGTGCAGGAATAACCACTTTAAACGGCGCGTTCATTATTTTGCCAACGCATCAATTTCGTCATGAGACAATTCACGTGCTTCACCTTCCAGCATCACCGGAATACCATCTCTTACAGGAAAAGCCAGTCTATCGGCTTTACATAATAACTCTTGCGCATCTTGTTTATAAATCAAGCTGCTTTTACATAGTGGGCAAGCCAGAATATCAAGTAATTTTTTATCCACGTGTTTTCTCTTTTAGAAGTGTAAGTAATTTATCTACAAATTGTTGTTGTGGTTTTGCCTTTACCGGCAAATACCAATGGTTATCAGAGGCAAACCCTAAACATTTAACCGCATCTTTTTCGGTCATTAAAACAGGTTTACCATCACTAAAAACAATATCTTCAGCGATAAATTGATGGTGATCTGTAAACCCATGCCTATCAATAACTAATTGTGCTTTTTCTAGCAAATTAAAGAATCGTCCTGGATTACCAATACCTGCAACTGCATGGCACGATGCCCCTTTAAATTCATTTAATAGCTTTTCTTCTTTAGTCACTAAGTTAACCAGCAGATCCCCTTCAACTGCCATGAAAAATTCATTTTCTTCACAGTCTGTTTCAACGCCATTCACTATCACCAAGTCTACTTTTTGCAAGCGTTCAATCGGTTCCCTTAACGGTCCGCAAGGTAAGGTATAGCCATTTCCAAAACGTCGTTCACCATCAATAACCGCTATTTCAATATCGCGTTCTAAAGCATAGTGCTGCAAACCATCATCTGACAAAATAATATTACAATCTGCTTTGTCCAACAACATTTGAGCCGCTTTAACACGTTCAGGACCAACAGCTATAGGACAATCTGCCCTTTTTGCCATTAATACGGCTTCATCACCGACTAACGCGGGATTACTGTTTTCATTCACCCATTGTGGCCACTGTTCAGAATCACCGCCATAACCTCGACTAATAATACCGGGAGTATAGCCCTCTTGCTTAAGAAATCGCGCTAACCAAAGAATTAACGGTGTCTTTCCTGTACCACCCACAGTGATATTACCGACAATCACCACAGGTACAGTTAATTTGGTTTTTTTAAACACGCCTTTTTTGTATAAAAAGCGCCGAAAGCGCATCGCATCATCATAAAACATTGATAAAGGCATCAATGCACTTGAGATATACATTTCTTTATACCAGGCATCTTGCAACCATCGAGAAAATTTTTGTTTCATTTTTCGGCTCCTGCTCCTGATTCGCTGCTGGTGGCAAATGTGATTCGACTAAAACCCAACTGACTGGCTATATCCAGGGCAGTAATCACTGCCTGATGAGGTGTTTTACCATCAGCACTAATAATAAAAGGAATTTTTCGTGAATTCCCTGCCGCTTGAATAAGCGCACGTTTTAAGGTCTCATGTTTCTGGTTAACTAATTGATGAGGTAGCCCATCATCCCCCGAAAGAAAATAAATCCCTTCAGCATTAATTGTCAGGATAATTAATTTTTCAACACCCTCAGTCTTTTCGCCATGCGCCTCAGGTAACCTTATTTTCAACGCCGTTTGCTGATTAAAAGTAGTTGTGACCATAAAAAAAATCAATAATAAAAAAACCACATCAATCATTGGGGTTAATGTTATCTCTAAAGGCGGTCTTTTCCTACGAGAAAAGTTCATCCTATTACTCCAGGAAACACCGATCCTTCAGGTCGGTGAGGAATGAAGTGCTTTTGTGTTTGTGGTACAGAATAAATAACCATTGTTTAAATATGCTTTGTTATAATCACAAGGCCTTGGCAGACCTACGGTGGGGCACACCGAATGTTAAACCTGTGGAGAATAGGAGACCTGGGGGAGGAGTCAATACGTTCCCTCTCTTTCCCCATGCATCACATCAATCAGTTTTAACGCCTCTTCTTCCATATTTAACACATACTCGTCAACCAATCGTTCAAAGTAGCGGTGAAAAATTAAACTAGGAATAGCCACCGTTAGCCCGGCTGCGGTAGTCAAAAGCGCTTCTGAAATCCCCCCTGCTAAAACGCCAGGGTCTCCAACACCATGTGCCATAATGGCTGCAAACACTTTAATCATACCCACAACCGTACCCAGCAACCCTAACAAAGGCGTTATTGAAGCAATAGTGCCTAATGAATTTAAAAACCGCTCTAATTCGTGAACAACCTGCCTTCCCGTTTCTTCTATACTGGTTTTCATCATTTCACGACTATGCTGTCGATTCACCAAACCTGACGCTAAAATCGCACCCAATGGAGAACTTTGCTTTATTTGCCTAAGTGTCAGCTCATCTAATTTATCCTGTTTTATAAGCTTCCAAACATAAGGAACAAGTTCTGAGGGAAGTATTTTCTTACGTTGTAATGACCAAAATCGCTCTGCAATAATGGCCATGGCTGCTATAGAACAAAAAATGATTGGCAACATCAACCAACCACCATTTTTTATCAACTCAAACACTTCATTATTCCCTAAAATTTTCAATGCTGACTATTTTAACCCAATACCCGTTTATTTTCTTTACCGACCCAGATATAAGCAATAATCAAAGCAAACAAACAGGAAACTGCCGCCATCCAGTACACACACCACGCGCCATATAAATCCCAAAAATAGCCACTATATAAACTCCCTATCATTCCCCCAAGACCGAAACTTAAACTACTATAAAGTGCCTGGCCTTTTCCTTGATGATGTTCACCAAAATAATTATGTACTAGATGAATAGCAACAATATGGGAGGCGCCAAAAGTTGCGGCATGTAACAATTGAGCAACAATCATTAATGGCAATGACTCGACAAAAAAAGCAATCATTAACCAGCGACAGATACTTAAAAAAATACTTATCAAGAGAATATTTCGTAAACTTATCCATGCCAATATGCTTTTCATAAAAATAAATAACACCACTTCAGCACACACCCCTAAAGCCCATAAAAGCCCCGTTATAGTTGGCGTGTAATTAAATTGCTCTAAATATATGGAATAAAAAACGTAATAGGGACCATGGGCTAATTGCAATAACAAATAAACCATAAAAAACGCCAGAACTTCAGGCTGTTTAATAATTTTAAACACCCCACCCGAACGATTATCCCGAGAGCTGACAGGCGCTTCCGGCGTCACCATACTGACCAGCCAGATCATCCCTAACAGACCGATAATTAATTCTGGAATATAGTCGATACTAAAAAGATCTACCACCCTACCAATACTTAACACGGTAATAATAAAACCAATCGACCCCCAAAGACGGATTTGACTGTAGCGATGAGGCTCTTCCTTCAAATGGAATAAAGTAGCCGCTTCAAACTGGGGTAATGCCGCGTTCCAGAAAAAACTAAAACCAATGGTAATGACAGCCACCCAGAGATAACTATCTTTATAAAAGTATCCTGCAAATATCAGTGTGGCAAAAAAGGATGAAACCCGGATAATTCGCAGGCTTTTACCGGTATGATCCGCAATCCATCCCGCGATATTGGGTGCAAGGATTTTAGTTGCTACCATTAATGCAGATAATTCACCTATTTCTGCCGCATTAAATTTAATATGTGCTAAATAAAGGCTCCAGAATGGAAGAAAACCGCCTAATGCGGCAAAATAGAAAAAATAAAAACCGGATAAACGCCAGTAAGGAATAGGCATAAAATTATAAAGGTAAGCTTTAACAGTTTAAATTATGCAGTGCGGACTTCCGTCCGCTCTACATAATTAATTGATTACTTTAACAAAGGTAGCCCTGCATCGACATCAATATTCTGCGCACGATGACGCATCAGATGATCCATAATAGTAATGGCCATCATAGCTTCTGCAATCGGAGTTGCCCGGATACCGACACAAGGGTCATGACGACCTTCTGTCACCACCTCTATGGCTTCTCCCTTGATATTAATACTTTTCCCTGGAATGCGTAAACTTGATGTGGGTTTTAAAGCAATACGAGCAACAATATCTTGCCCGGTTGAAATACCCCCTAAAATACCGCCTGCATGATTACTTAAAAACCCATCGGGTGTTATTTCATCACGAAATTCTGTGCCTTTACTCTCAATACAATCAAAACCATCACCGATTTCCACCCCTTTCACCGCATTAATACTCATTAAGCTATGAGCCAACTCGGCATCTAACCGGTCAAAAATGGGTTCACCCAGCCCTGGCGGTATATTGGTGGCAATCACATCAATTTTTGCACCAATAGAATCACCTGATTTTCTCAGCGCATCCATATAATGTTCCATTTCGGAAATTTTATCGGCATCAGGACAAAAAAACGGATTGCTTTCAACAACCGCCAAATCTATTTTTTCTACTTTAATAGGTCCCAATTGAGACAAATAGCCTCTGATCTCACTATTAAAC
>CAYMPX010000036.1:0-14898 GCA_964392135.1 uncultured Methylomarinum sp. | reverse complement strand
GAGCACTTCCTTGGTAAGGAAGAGGTCACCGGTTCAAATCCGGTTATGAGCTCCAAAATGTTGTTTAAGCGTGTTTCGAGAATCTATTTTAAAAGATTGTTTGCGGTCTTTTTTGTTCTGTAGTACAATTCTCGGTTCTTTATGTTTTCTGAATTAGGTCAGTGGCTCAATTGGTAGAGCAGCGGTCTCCAAAACCGCAGGTTGTGGGTTCGAGTCCCTCCTGGCCTGCCAGTTCAGAATATACTCAATAATTTAAATCCAAATTTATAAATGAATGCACAGGCGGAAGAAGCATTAAATGTATTTGATGTTATAAAGCAAGGGTTTTCTCTTGTATTTGTGGTGGCGGGTATTGCTGCTTTTTATTACTTTGCAGATGTGCCTGAATTCACATTATTGTATAGAGTGCTGGCTTTAGTTGCCGTTATGCTGATTGCATTAGCTATAATGTTAACAACCAGTACCGGGCAAAAAGTTTGGGGCTTTGCTCTTGAATCAAAGCAAGAAGTTAGAAAGGTCGTTTGGCCAACTCGAGAAGAAACCATAAGAACAACCTTGTTGGTGTTTGGTATGGTTTTTATTGTTGGTTTGATCTTGTGGTTTTTGGATATGTTCCTTTTTTGGGGGATTCGCAATTTAACAGGTCAGGTGTAAATAATGGCTCTACGCTGGTATGTGGTACATGCATATTCAAATTTTGAGAATAAAGTTAAATTAGCCTTAGAAGAAAAAATTGAATTGGAAGGTTTGCAAAATCATTTTGGCAAGATTCTTGTTCCTACAGAAGAAGTTGTAGAAATGCGTATGGGGCAGCAGCGTAAAAGTGAAAGAAAGTTCTTTCCAGGTTACGTTCTGGTTCAGATGGAGTTGACTGATGAAACATGGCATTTGGTTCGCAATATACCCAGAGTATTAGGTTTTATTGGTGGAACCTCTGATAGACCTGCGCCTATTTCTGAAAAAGAGGCAAATGCAATACTTAATAGAGTAGAAGAAGGTGTTAATAAGCCTAGACCTAAAGTATTGTTTGAAGTGGGTGAGACGCTAAGAGTTATTGATGGGCCATTTAAAGATTTTAATGGTAATGTCGAAGAAGTGAATTACGAAAAAAATCGCTTGAAGGTTTCTGTGTTGATTTTTGGTCGCTCTACACCGGTAGAGTTGGAATTTGGTCAAGTCGAAAAGATTTAAGTTATCGTTTTATAGTTAATGGAATCTCTGCTCTTTTTTAGGGCGGGGATTTTTGTTTCTTGGGGAGCTGGAAATGCGTTTGCACCCATCTGGAGTAGAAAATGGCAAAAAAAATAGAAGCATATATTAAATTGCAAGTAAAAGCGGGTGAAGCGAATCCTAGCCCTCCTGTTGGTCCCGCGCTGGGTCAGCATGGTGTGAATATCATGGAATTCTGTAAAGCGTTTAATGCAAAAACAGGTGATGTGGAGAAGGGTCTTCCTATTCCTGTGGTAATCAGTGTTTATAGTGATAGAAGTTTTACTTTTATTACTAAAACACCACCGGCATCCATTTTATTGATGAAGGCTGCAGGTCTTAAAAAAGGGAGTGGTACGCCTAATACAGTAAAAGTTGGAACTGTTACGCGAGCACAGCTGGAAGAAATTGCAACCACAAAAATGCAAGATCTTAATGCAGCAGACATGGATGCAGCAGTAAAAATTATAGCAGGCAGTGCACGTAGCATGGGTCTGGATGTGGAGGGCGTGTAAATGGCGAAGTTATCTAAAAAAGCAAAGTTATTAGTGGGTAAGGTTGACAAAAGCAAGCAATATTCAATTACAGATAGTGTGGCTTTACTAAAACAATTTGCTAATACAAAGTTTGATGAAGCGCTTGATGTGAGTGTTGTTTTGGGTGTGGATCCAAAAAAATCTGACCAAAATGTTCGTGGTGCTTCTGTTTTGCCTAACGGTACAGGTAAAACGGTTCGAGTGGCTGTTTTTACCCAGGGACCTAATGCAGATGCGGCTAAGGAAGCAGGTGCAGATATTGTTGGTATGGACGACTTGGCCGACCAGGTTAAAAAAGGTCAAATGGATTTTGATGTAGTGATTGCTTCTCCTGATGCAATGCGCGTTGTAGGTCAATTAGGGCAAATTCTTGGTCCTAGAGGTCTGATGCCTAACCCTAAAGTAGGAACTGTAACACCTGATGTGGCAACAGCTGTTAAAAATGCAAAGTCGGGGCAAGTTCGTTACCGTACAGATAAGGGTGGCATTATCCATTGTTCTATAGGTAAAGTTTCATTTGATGAGACATCTATCAAACAGAATCTGGAATTTTTAATTGCAGATTTGAAGAAAGCGAAGCCTTCTGCGGCTAAAGGTATCTATTTGAAGAAAATTGTGCTTTCTTCAACTATGGGACCCGGTTTGTGGATTGATCAAAGTAGTATCGAAGTATAAAGAAAACTTTGGGTTGCCGGTTTGGCAACCGTCAAAGACCGTTGGTGTTCTGACTTAATTTATGGTTTTTATAAGCCAACGTAGGCGGAAGCTTTACCGGTGTGATTGGTAAGGAACCGTAAGGAGCATTCGTAAGAATGTGTTTTATTTGATCTGGACGTGAGTCTGGATAAATTACCGGAGGTAATCTGTGGCATTAAACCTAGATGGCAAAAAGGTAGTTGTTGATGAAGTTGCTCAGTATGCTCAAAAAGCATTATCAGTCGTAGCAGCTGAGTATCGTGGTCTGACTGTAGCGGAATTAACAGAATTACGCAATACAGCAAGAGAGACTGGTGTTTACCTCAGAGTTGTTAAAAATTCTTTGGCAAAACGGGCTCTTGCAGGAACTGACTTTGAATGTATGCAGGATGGATTGAAAGGTCCTTTAATTCTTGCTTTTTCAATGGAAGCACCGGGTTCAGCAGCACGATTAATTAATGATTTTGCAAAAAGCAATGATAAGTTAGTTGCTAAAGTTATTGGATTTGATGGCAAATCACTTGATGTTTCTGAGTTAGCGCGCTTGGCAAGTCTGCCAACACGTGACGAAGGTATCAGTTTGATTATGGCTGTAATGAAAGCACCAGTGGGTAAACTTGCTCGTACTTTGGCTGCTCTCAGAGATCAAATGCAACAGTCAGAAACTGAAGCTGCATAAAACTTCACAATCAATTTAAACCTATTATATTTAGAGGAATATCATAAATGGCAATCTCACAAGAAGACATTTTAGAAGCAGTATCGAACATGACTGTTATGGAAATCGTTGATTTAATCTCTGCGATGGAAGAAAAATTTGGTGTAACAGCTGCTGTAGCAGCAGCCGCTCCTGCTGCTGGCGACGCTGCTGCTGGCGGTGAAGAACAAACTGAATTTGATGTTGTTATGACATCATTCGGTGCTAATAAAGTGTCTGTTATTAAAGCGGTTCGTGCAATTACTGGTCTAGGTCTTAAAGAAGCGAAAGCGGCTGTTGAAGGCGCACCGACAACGATTAAAGAAGGTGTACCAAAAGCAGATGCTGAAGAAACAGTAAAAGCACTTGAAGAAGTAGGTGCTTCTGCTGAAATCAAATAAATTTGATTGATGAAAGATTTAGAAAGGCGTGTAAGAAATAGATATTTTAACTAGTTCAAGCATATCTAAGTCTTAAACAGTAGGGCTGGTGACATATTTGTCACCGGCCTTTTACTGTTTTTAGAAACTCCAGTTTAAATTAACTATTAGGGTTAATTTAAACATATTAAACAATCCTTGATTGAAGGTATGAAAGCAATATGGCCTATTCTTTTACCGAAAAAAAGCGTATTCGTAATAATTTTGGGAAAGGTACAGAAGTACTTGATGTCCCCTATCTTTTAGCAACTCAGATTGATTCATATGCCAGTTTTTTACAGTCTGGTATTGAGCCTAAAAAAAGATTGGAACGTGGTTTGCATGGCGCATTTGGTAGTGTATTTCCCATTGTGAGTCATTCAGGCTATGCAGTCCTAGAATATGTGAAATATAGATTAGGTGAGCCTACTTTTGATGTAAGGGAATGTCAGCAACGTGGAGCAACTTTTGCCGCTCCGTTGCGCGTACTTGTGCGTCTTGTTATCTATGATAAAGATGCGCCTGTTTCAGCAAAAGTTGTTAAAGACATTAGAGAACAAGAAGTTTACATGGGTGAGCTTCCTTTAATGACTGAAAATGGTACTTTTGTCATTAACGGTACAGAGCGAGTGATTGTTTCTCAGTTACATAGATCGCCAGGTGTTTTCTTTGATCATGATAAAGGAAAAACCCATTCCTCTGGTAAGTTGTTATTTAATGCCAGGGTTATTCCTTATCGTGGTTCGTGGTTAGATTTTGAATTTGACCATAAAGATGCGGTGTTTGTAAGGATAGATAGACGTCGTAAGATTCCAGCAACTATCTTGTTGAGAGCTTTAGGTTACGATAACGAAGAAATGATCAAGATATTCTTCGAAACCAATAAGTTTACTTTGACTGCTGATACGATCAAATTCCATATCATTCCTGAGCGTCTACGCGGGGAAATGGCTGTATTTGATATTAAATACAACGGTGAGGTCATCGTAGAAGAAGGTCGTAGAGTGACGGCCAAGCACATCAGAAAGATGAATAAAGCGAACGTCACTGAAATTGATGTGCCTAAAGAATATTTATACGGAAAAATTTTAGGACATAACATTGTTGATGAATCAACAGGTGAGCTGGTTGCAAGTGTTAATGATGAAATTAGCGAAGAGTTATTTCAGCAGTTTGTAGACGCAGGTGTTGCTGATTTCGAAGTGTTATATGTCAATGATCTGGATCGTGGTGCCTATATTTCAAATGCAATGCGTTTAGATGCATCGACTAACAGGCTGGAAGCGCTGGTAGAGATTTATCGTATGATGCGACCAGGGGAGCCACCTACTAAAGAATCGGCTGAAAATTTATTTTCAAACCTGTTTTTTACATTAGATCGTTATGATTTGTCTGCAGTCGGGCGAATGAAGTTTAACCGTCGATTAGGTAGAGAAGAAGCTGAGGGTGAAGGTATATTAAGCAATGATGATATTGTTGATGTATTAAAAGAATTAATAGATATTCGCAATGGTAATGGTACTGTTGATGATATTGACCATTTGGGGAATCGTCGTGTTCGCTCGGTGGGGGAAATGATTGAAAATCAATTCCGTGTAGGTTTGGTCAGGGTTGAGAGAGCCGTAAGAGAGCGTTTGACGCTGGCTGATTCTGAAGGCTATATGCCTCAGGAAATTATTAATGCAAAACCTGTGTCAGCTGCGGTAAAAGAATTTTTCGGCTCCAGTCAATTATCGCAATTTATGGATCAGAACAACCCATTATCTCAGGTCACGCATAAAAGAAGGGTTTCTGCATTAGGTCCAGGTGGTTTAGCCAGAGAACGTGCGGGATTTGAAGTGCGAGATGTTCATACCACGCATTATGGTCGTGTCTGTCCGATTGAAACGCCTGAGGGACCCAATATTGGTCTGATTAACTCGTTGTCTGTCTATGCGCGTACCAATTCTTATGGCTTTTTGGAAACGCCTTATAGAAAAGTAAATGATGGGGTGGTGACAGATCAGGTTGATTATTTATCGGCAATTGAAGAGGGTGATTTTGTCATTGCCCAATCCAGTGTGGCGATTGATGAAAATGGTCGTTTGCTTGAAGGTTTGGTTGCTGCGCGTCATAAAGATGAATTTACACTGGCGTCATCAGATAAAGTGCAGTATATGGATGTATCGTCTAAACAGATTGTATCTGTTGCAGCGTCAATTATTCCATTTTTAGAGCATGATGATGCCAACAGAGCGTTAATGGGATCAAACATGCAGCGTCAGGCTGTTCCAACCTTGCGCGCTGAGAAGCCGTTGGTTGGTACGGGTATGGAGCGAGTTGTTGCTAAAGATTCCGGTGTGGCAGTAGTGGCTAAGCGTGGCGGTATTATTGAAACAGTGGATGCGGCTCGTGTGGTGGTTAAGGTTAATGAAGCTGAAACCATTGAAGGTGTGCCTGGTGTCGATATTTATAATTTAACCAAATATACCCGCTCAAACCAAAATACCTGTATTAACCAGAAACCATTGGTTATGCCGGGAGACATTGTTAAGTCAGGTGATATTTTAGCGGATGGTCCGTCGACAGATATAGGTGAGTTGGCATTGGGGCAAAATATGTTGATTGCCTTTATGCCTTGGAACGGCTACAACTTCGAGGATTCCATCCTGGTTTCTGAGCGTGTTGTTAAAGAAGATCGTTTTACCACCATTCATATTGAAGAAAAAACCTGTGTAGCGCGTGAGACGAAACACAGTCCTGAAGAAATTACCGCAGATATTCCTAATGTAAGTGAAGAAGCCTTATCTAAATTAGATGCGTCGGGAATTGTTTATGTAGGAGCTGAAGTTAAAGGCGGAGATATTCTGGTTGGTAAGGTGACCCCAAAAGGTGAGACCCAGTTAACACCCGAGGAAAAATTACTGCGTGCAATTTTTGGTGAAAAAGCAGCTGATGTAAAAGATACTTCGTTGCGAGTGCCGGGTAGTATTCGTGGAACCGTTATTGATGTGCAGGTTTTTACCCGTGATGGTGTAGAAAAAGACAAGCGTGCATTAGAGGTTGAAGAAGCGGAAATTGCGCGTTATAGAAAAGATTTGGATGACCAGTTAAAGATTGTTGAAGCGGATATCTTTGAGCGTATTGAAAATATGCTCATGGGTCAAAAGCTAGATGCCGGTATGGGCGCTCTTAAAAAAGGGTCGGCGTTAACCAGGCAGCATCTTGATGATCTAAGAAAATCAGAATGGCTGAAATTAAAAGTTCAGGATGAAAGTATTAATGTTCAATTGGAATCTGTCGCAGGACAAATTGAGCAGCAACGCAAAGAATTTGATGAAAGATTTGAGTCTAAGCGTACAAAAATCACTATGGGCGATGACTTGGCGCCTGGTGTTTTGAAAATGGTTAAAGTATATTTAGCGGTTAAAAAACGCATTCAGCCAGGTGATAAGATGGCGGGTCGTCATGGCAATAAAGGGGTTATCTCGCAAATTGTTCCTATTGAAGATATGCCGTATACAGCAGATGGAAATCCCGTTGATATTTTATTGAACCCGTTAGGTGTTCCGTCTCGAATGAACGTGGGTCAGGTGTTGGAAACGCATTTAGGCTGGGCTGCAAAAGGTTTGGGTATCAAAATCGGTAAGATGCTGGAGGCTCAGGCTAAAGTGGTAGAAATTCGAGGGTTCCTGGATAAAATCTACAATAGCAGTGGTAGAAAAGAAGATCTTGATTCTTTTTCTGATCAAGAAATTATGGAAATGGCGGGGAATCTTGTGGGTGGTGTACCCATGGCAACCCCGGTTTTTGATGGTGCATCGGAGCAAGAAATTCGAAGCATGTTGAGTCTGGCCAATCTGCCTGAAAGTGGGCAGACCACCTTATATGATGGCTTAACGGGTGAAAAGTTTGAGCGCAAAGTAACGGTTGGATACATGTATATGTTAAAACTAAACCATTTAGTGGATGATAAAATGCATGCGCGTTCAACAGGGCCCTATAGTCTGGTTACTCAGCAGCCATTGGGTGGTAAAGCTCAGTTTGGTGGTCAGCGTTTTGGAGAGATGGAGGTCTGGGCACTTGAAGCTTATGGTGCCGCCTATACCTTGCAAGAAATGCTGACTGTGAAGTCGGATGATGTGAATGGTCGAACCAAGATGTATAAAAATATTGTTGATGGTAATCATTCTATGGATGCAGGGATGCCTGAGTCATTTAACGTATTATTGAAAGAAATACGCTCATTGGCGGTAAATATTGAGTTAGAACAAGACTAACTCATTAGTCGTATTATTTATTTGCCATGCTCGGCAATAGCCAGCTAAAAGAAAAGAGGACAAGCTCTTGAAAGATTTGATGAACTTTTTAAAACGTCAAAGTCGTAATGATGATTTTGATGCCATTCGGATTGGTTTAGCATCACCAGATATGATTCGTTCGTGGTCATATGGTGAAGTAAAAAAACCTGAAACAATTAATTACCGTACATTTAAGCCTGAGCGTGATGGTCTTTTTTGTGCAAAGATTTTTGGTCCGGTGAGTGACTATGAGTGTTTGTGTGGAAAATATAAAAGATTGAAGCATCGTGGGGTGATTTGTGAGAAGTGTGGCGTAGAAGTCACCATCTCTAAAGTCAGGCGTGAAAGAATGGGGCATATTGATTTAGCTAGCCCTGTAGCGCATATCTGGTTTTTAAAGTCATTGCCCTCAAGAATTGCATTGTTGCTGGATATGACCTTGCGCGGTATTGAAAGGGTTTTGTATTTCGAATCATTTGTGGTGCTTGATCCGGGTATGACGACATTAGAGCGCGGTCAATTGCTTACAGATGAGGAATATCTTGATGCAATCGAGGAGCATGGTGATGAGTTTGATGCAAAAATGGGTGCTGAGGCCATTTTTGAGTTATTAAAGTCCATTGATTTAAAAGAAGAAGTTAATATCCTTCGTGAAGAAATTAATGCCACAAATTCAGAAACAAAAATTAAAAAATTCTCTAAGCGTCTGAAGGTTATTGAGTCATTAGTGGCTTCAAGTAATCGTCCTGAATGGATGATTATGACGGTGCTGCCGGTGTTGCCACCCGAGTTGCGTCCATTGGTGCCTTTGGATGGTGGAAGATTTGCAACATCAGATTTGAACGATTTGTACCGCCGTGTTATTAACAGAAATAATCGTTTGGGACGATTATTAGACCTTAATGCGCCTGATATTATCGTTCGAAATGAAAAACGGATGCTACAGGAATCTGTTGATGCCTTATTGGATAATGGTCGTCGTGGTAGAGCGATTACAGGAACCAATAGAAGACCTCTTAAATCATTAGCCGATATGATTAAAGGTAAGCAAGGGCGTTTTAGACAGAATTTGTTAGGAAAGCGTGTTGATTACTCGGGTCGTTCAGTTATTGTGGTGGGACCCACGCTTAAATTACATCAATGTGGTCTGCCCAAGAAAATGGCTCTGGAATTATTTAAGCCGTTTATATTTAGTAAATTGCAATTCCGGGGGTTAGCAACAACCATTAAAGCGGCAAAGAAAATGGTTGAGCGTGAAGGTCCAGAAGTATGGGACATATTAGAAGATGTTATTCGTGAACATCCTATTATGCTTAACCGTGCACCGACATTGCATAGATTAGGTATTCAGGCATTTGAACCCACCTTGATTGAAGGTAAAGCCATTCAGTTGCACCCATTAGTCTGTAGTGCGTTTAATGCGGATTTTGATGGCGACCAGATGGCAGTACATGTACCTTTGTCAATTGAAGCTCAGCTTGAAGCCAGAATATTGATGATGGCAACAAATAATATTTTATCACCTGCAAATGGTGAGCCGGTTATCAATCCATCTCAGGATGTGGTATTGGGCTTATATTATATTTCTCGCGAAAAAATTAATGCGATGGGTGAAGGCAGTATTTTTGCTGACCTTGATGAGGTTAACAAAGCATTAGATGCTAAAGCAGTAGAATTACAAACAAAAATTCAACTTCGAGTGACTGAGAAAGTTAAAAATGAACAAGGTGAGTTGATTGGTCGTACCCAGCGTTATGAAACAACAGTAGGGCGTGCACTGATTTGGGCTATAGTGCCTGAGGGTATGCCTTTTGATGAAGTTAATGTTGATATGACTAAAAAGAACATATCAAATTTGATTAACTATAGTTATCGTCATTTGGGTAATAAAGATACCGTGATGTTAGCGGATAAAATAATGTACCTGGGCTTTAAGTATGCAACACGTTCCGGTGTGTCTTTTGGTATTGAGGATATGCAGATACCAGAAAAGAAAACCAGTATTCTTGATGCGGCTGAAGCGGAAGTTCGTGAAATTCAAAGTCAATATTCATCCGGTCTGCTAACCGATGGTGAACGCTATAATAAAGTCGTTGATATCTGGTCGCATGCTAATGAGCAGGTTGCTAAGGCTATGATGGATGGTCTGGGTGAAGAGGATGCTGTCAATGCAGCGGGTGAAGTCGTTAAGCAAAAATCTTTCAATTCAGTGTTTATGATGGCGGAGTCTGGAGCGAGGGGTTCGGCGGCTCAGATTCGTCAGTTGGCGGGTATGCGTGGATTAATGGCAAAACCAGATGGTTCCATTATTGAAACACCGATTACAGCCAACTTTCGTGAAGGACTGGATGTACTGCAGTACTTTATTTCTACGCATGGTGCGCGTAAAGGTCTTGCTGATACGGCACTAAAAACAGCTAACTCAGGTTATTTAACGCGTAGATTGGTCGATGTTGCGCAGGATTTGGTGGTGTCTACCCTGGATTGTGGAACAACCAATGGTTTGACCTTGACACCTATTATTGAAGGCGGCGATGTTGTAGAGCCTCTTGCAGAAAGAGTGTTAGGTCGTGTTGTGGTTAATGATGTGATGGATCAAAAAGAGGAAGAAATCGTTATTCCTGCCGGAACAATGATTGATGAATCAATGGTCTCTTTGCTTGAAGATAATGCCATAGACCGGTTATTGGTGCGTTCGGTGATTACTTGTGAAACGCGCCAGGGAATTTGTGCAAAATGTTACGGGCGTGATTTGGGTCGTGGACACATGATTAATATTGGCGAAGCAATTGGTGTTGTGGCAGCACAATCGATTGGTGAACCGGGAACTCAGTTGACGATGCGTACCTTTCATATTGGGGGTGCTGCTTCACGATCTGCTGCTGTGAGTAATGTTCAGGTTAAATCAGCGGGAAACATTAAGCTGAGTAATTTGAAAACAGTACAGAATAAAGACGGACACCTGGTGGCAGTTTCTCGTTCCGGTGAGGTCGGTGTAATGGATGACTATGGAAGAGAACGTGAGCGTTATAAAATCCCTTATGGATCGGTGTTAACAGTTGCTGAAGGAAGCGCTGTGACAACCGGTGATATTATTGTTAACTGGGATCCGCATACACATCCGGTTGTTACCGAGGTGAATGGTTTTATTCAGCTGATTGACTTTGTTGATGGAGTCACAGTACAAGAACAATCAGATGAGATAACAGGTTTGACTTCACGGGTGGTCACTGATCCTAAGCAAAGAAGTGCTGCGGGTAAAGAATTGCGGCCTATGATGAGGTTGTTAAGTGAACAAGGCGATGTGATTAACTTGCCTGGTACTGCAATCCCGGCACAATACTTCTTGCCTGCGGGTGCGATTGCAGGGATCAAGGATGGTAGTGAGGTAATGGTTGGTGATGTGCTGGCCAGAATTCCTCAGGAATCAAGTAAAACCAGAGATATTACCGGTGGTTTGCCGCGTGTTGCAGATTTATTTGAGGCGCGTAAAACAAAAGATCCGGCAATTCTTGCAGAAGCGACAGGCATGATATCTTTTGGTAAGGAGACCAAAGGCAAGCAACGTGTTGTAGTTACCGATTCTGAAGGTGAGCAATACGAAACCTTGATACCTAAGTGGCGACATATCACTGTATTTGAAGGTGAGTTTGTTGAGAAGGGTGAAACGATTGCCGAGGGTGAGTTAACGCCTCATGACATACTTAGATTGAGAGGTATCGAAGAATTAGCGGATTACCTGGTAAAAGAAATTCAAGATGTTTATCGCTTACAAGGTGTAGGGATTAATGATAAGCATATTGAGTGTATTATCAGGCAGATGCTAAGAAAAGTAGATATTACCGCATCTGGAGAAACAGATTTTGTTAAAGGTGAGCAGGTTGAAAGAGGCTTGGTTAACGAAATTAATGATCAGATGGAAAAACAAGGCAAGATACCCGCAAGTTACGATTCACAGTTGTTGGGAATAACAAAAGCATCTTTGGCGACAGAGTCATTTATTTCTGCTGCATCATTCCAGGAGACAACGCGTGTATTAACGGATGCAGCGGTAAGAGGGATTAATGATAAGCTAAATGGTTTAAAAGAAAATGTGATTGTTGGTCGATTAATACCAGCAGGTACTGGTTTGGCATATCATAAGCAGCGAAAAAATAAACGATTAAATAAAATTGCTGCAGATGCTGCTGCGGAATCTCCAGTAATAGATGCTGTTGAAGTAGAAGAGGCGTTAAAGCAGGCGTTAAATACAGAGCAGTAAAATTGATAAAGTTCTTGACTTGGGCGATAAAAAAGCTGTAAGATAATCGGCTCACATGAGCTAAGAGCTTGGGTCAGGGGTAACACGTGCGAAGAATCGTGTGTATTTTAAGTATATGACGATTCTTTTGTTTTTCTGACAATTAAATTTTGTATATCGGAGTAAATAGATATGGCAACGATCAACCAGTTGGTTCGTAGGCCTCGTGCTAAAAAAGTAGATAAAAGTAACGTTCCAGCATTGAAGGCTTGCCCTCAGCGTCGTGGTGTTTGCACTCGTGTTTACACGACTACCCCTAAAAAACCAAACTCGGCGATGCGTAAAGTTGCGAGAGTCAGGTTGACTAGTGGGTTTGAGGTAAGTAGCTACATTGGTGGTGAGGGTCATAACTTACAAGAACATTCCGTGGTGTTGATTCGCGGTGGTCGTGTAAAAGATTTGCCTGGTGTTCGTTATCATGTTGTTCGAGGAAGTCTTGATACTTCTGGTGTTGATGGTAGAAAGGCGGGGCGTTCCAAATATGGAACCAAGAAGCCTAAGTCATAAGGAGTAAGAGATGTCTAGAAGAAGAGCGGCGATAAAAAGAAATGTGATTCCTGATCCTAGATTTGGTAGTGAAATGCTAACTAAATTCATGAATCTTTTAATGCTGAGTGGCAAGAAATCTGTAGCGGAAAGTATTGTTTATGGTGCCTTGGATTCTATTGGTACTAAAGGACATGAAGAGCCTTTGGAAGTATTGTCCAAAGCATTGGAAAATGTTCAGCCCAGGGTTGAGGTTAAATCTCGACGTGTAGGTGGAGCAACGTATCAGGTGCCAGTAGAGGTTCGTCCTGCGAGAAGAGTTGCTCTTGCAATGCGCTGGTTGATAGAAGCTGCACGTAAAAGAAATGAAAGAACAATGGCGGCTAAATTAGCCGGTGAATTGCTTGATGCATTTGAAGGTCGTGGTGCGGCTAATAAAAAGCGTGAAGATGTTCATAAAATGGCAGATGCAAACAAAGCATTCTCTCATTATCGTTGGTAAGTTAAAAACTTAAAAAAGAAGGCTGGGTTGTGGGGCGAAAGACATCTATTGATCGCTATAGAAATATAGGGATCATGGCGCATATTGACGCTGGTAAAACCACCACAACCGAAAGAATTTTGTACTATACAGGGGTTTCCCATAAGATAGGGGAAGTGCATGATGGTGCAGCGACAATGGACTGGATGGAGCAAGAGCAGGAGCGTGGGATAACCATTACTTCTGCTGCTACGACATGTTTCTGGCGTGGGATGAATAAGCAGTTCCCCCAGCATCGGATTAATATTATCGATACGCCGGGGCATGTTGATTTTACCATAGAGGTCGAGCGTTCATTGCGAGTTTTGGATGGTGCTTGTGCTGTTTTTTGTGCTGTAGGTGGGGTGGAGCCTCAGTCGGAAACAGTCTGGAGGCAGGCTAACAAATACGCTGTTCCTCGTATTGCGTTTGTTAATAAAATGGATCGTTCGGGTGCTGATTTTTTTCGAGTGGTGGCTCAAATTGAATCGCGTTTGAATGCAAGTCCTGTACCTATTCAATTGCCAATTGGCGCTGAAGAGGGCTTTGAGGGCGTTATTGATCTTTTGAGCATGAAAGCCTTGTATTGGGAAAAAGAAAATATGGGTGTGGCGCATGAAGAAAGGCCTATCCCTGAAGATTTGGTTTCTGTTGCTGAGGAGTGGCGAGAGAAAATGGTTGAGGCTGCGGCTGATGCCAATGATGATTTAATGGAAAAGTATCTGGAAGACGGTGAGCTAACGACGGATGAAGTTAGGCTGGGTTTGAGATCTTTGGTTTTAGAAAATAAAATTGTTCCTGCTTTGTGTGGTTCGGCCTTTAAGAACAAAGGTGTGCAAGCATTGTTAGATGCGATTATAGATTATTTACCTGCGCCAACAGATGTGCCTGCGATAAAAGGTGTTGTTGGTTCAGATGAAGAAATTGTTAGAAGAGCAAGTGATGAAGAGCCTTTTTCAGCCTTGGCATTTAAAATTGCAAGCGATCCTTTTGTGGGTACTTTGACCTTCTTCAGGGTTTACTCGGGGGTGCTTGCGGCGGGTAAAGTTGTATACAACCCGATAAAAGATAAAAAAGAGCGTATTAGTCGAATTGTTCAAATGCACGCCAATAGCAGGGAAGAGGTCAAAGAAGTTCGGGCGGGTGATATTGCGGCTGCAATAGGCTTAAAAAATGTCACTACAGGTGATACACTATGCGATCTTAAAAGTCCAATCGTCCTTGAGAGGATGGATTTTCCTGAGCCAGTGGTCTCGGTCGCGGTTGAACCCAGGACTTTAGCAGATCAGGATAAAATGGCTCAGGCCTTTGAAAAACTGGCTCAAGAAGACCCTTCATTTAGAGTGGGGGCGGATGATGAGTCGGGTCAAACCATTATTTCTGGTATGGGTGAGCTACATCTGGAGATTATAATTGAGCGGGTGAAAAGAGAGTTTGGTGTGGTGGCAAATGTGGGTGATCCACAAGTGTCGTATCGCGAAACTATTTCATCATCAGTTGAATGTGAAGGGAAATTCATAAGAGAAGCTGTTACCGGGCGTGGTCAGTATGGGCATGTTTGCCTAAGGCTTGAGCCAAAGGAAAGGGGGTC
The DNA here is from genome assembly GCA_964392135.1 of uncultured Methylomarinum sp. GTDB lineage: Bacteria > Pseudomonadota > Gammaproteobacteria > Methylococcales > Methylomonadaceae > QPIN01. The sequence goes on along the minus strand of CAYMPX010000036.1, from coordinate 164 downwards.
GGGTTACGAATTTATCAATGAGATTGCAGGGGATGCTGTACCTGAGGGATATATCCCTGCAATTGATAAAGGGATTCAGGATCAAATGGAAAGTGGTGTTATTGCAGGCTTTCCGGTTGTAGATGTAAAAGTTACTTTGTTCGATGGGTCATATCATGATGTTG
>CAYMPX010000035.1:0-15192 GCA_964392135.1 uncultured Methylomarinum sp. | reverse complement strand
TTCTGAAGGTATGTATTTAACCTCTAAACAATTTGAATACAAAAAAAATATAGAAAAACACCTGATGCAGCGGATAGAAAATATTTTACTGCCTTTAGTAGGGCGAGACGGTATGCAAGCACAGGTCTCAGCCGATGTTGATTTTACAGTCACTGAGAAAACGCAGGAAATGTTTAACCCTGATCTGCCTGCACTAAGAAGTGAGCAAACACAGGATGAGCAAAGTGCCGAATCAGGAATACAAGGTGTGCCGGGCGCATTATCTAACCAGCCTCCCCCTGCGGGAGTCGCACCTGAAATTGCTGTTGATGGAGAGGGGAATACGACAGCGACAGGTCCAACGTCTATCAGTAAAAGTGCAACACGTAATTATGAGCTGGATAAAACAATCACGCATACTCGATTAGCAACCGGGGTGTTAAGACGACTTTCAATCGCGGTCGTGGTTGATAATAAAAAAGTACGTTTAGAAGGAGGGGGGGTAAGTAACCAGCCTTATGCACAAGAAGATGTTAATCAGCTCAGAGAACTGGTGATGCAGGCTGTCGGTTTTGATAGTAGTCGGGGAGATTTAGTGACGGTAACAAATGTTGCCTTTCGAATCCCTGATGAGATTGAAGCCTTACCTGAAATACCACTGTGGGAGCAAGCCTGGTTTCTTGATGCAGCGAAACAATTAACGGCTGTTTTAGTCGTTTTATTGTTGATTCTAGGTGTGTTAAGACCGGCTATGCGAGGGTTGATAGCAAGAGACGAAGAGGTTAAAGCACTGATTGATGCACATGCAGAGGCCGATGCAACCGGTCAGATTGTGCGGTTTGATAAGGAGGGGAATCCTATTGCGGTGCCTGTGGGTAATGAAAGCGAGAGTGAAGAGAGTGTTTCAGCCGGTGCAGAAGATCTGCTGTTATTAGAGGCACCTCAAAGCTATGAGAAACGACTGGAGTATATCCAGAAATTGATTGATGAGGATTCACAATTGGTTGCACAACTTATTAAAGGATGGGTGAAAGCAGATGGCTGAAGCAGGTGTTAATTTAAGCTCAATAGAGAGAGCGGCTTTATTATTACTTGCTGTTGGGCAAGACAGGGCGGCCAGTGTGCTTAAGAATATGGGGCCTAAAGAGGTTCAGGCGATAGGCACTACCATGGCAACTTTGGGACCTATTTCAGCCGATATGGTTGATGATGTGCTTGAGGATTTTATCACTCAAATTAAGGATGAAACAGGGTTGGGGCTGGATTCGGATACCTATATTCGTAATATGTTGACCAATGCCTTGGGAGCAGATAAAGCCGGTAGCATTATTGACAGAATTTTATTGGGAGCCAATAGCAAAGGGATTGAACAGCTTAAATGGATGGATAACCGTTCAATTGCAGATCTCATTCGTGTTGAACATCCTCAGATTATAGCAACTATTTTATCTTTGCTGGATGCCGATCAGTCAGCGGAAGTATTATCCTGGTTACCTGCAAATATACGTTCGGACATTTTAATGCGAATTGCAACGATGGGGAGTGTACAGCCGGCGGCTATTAAAGAACTTGATGAAATGATGGAGAAACAGTTAACCGGTAGTGACAGTATTAAATCGTCCTCTATAGGAGGCATTGATACAGCCGCCAGTATTATTAACTTACTTGATGGTAGTTTAAGTGAGGAAATGATGGATTCCATTAATGAAGGTGATGAAGATTTAGGTCAGAAAATTCAGGACAAAATGTTTGTTTTTGCTGATTTAGTCAGTGTTGATGAGCGGGGCATTCAAACCTTGTTAAGAGAAGTGTCCACCGATCAGTTATTGTTAGCACTGAGAGGTGTAGATGATCTGCTGAAAGAAAAAATATTTGGCAATATGTCTAAGCGTGCAGCGGAAATGTTACGAGATGATCTGGAAGCTGCACCGCCTACCAAATTGAGTGAGGTTGAACTTGCTCAAAAAGATATTTTGTCTATTGCCAAGAAATTGGCAGACTCGGGTGAAATTATGTTAGGAAGTGGGGGTGGTGATGAGCTCGTCTAAAGGTCAGCCTTTTTCGAAATCTGAGCTGCAAGAACTGGGTTTGTGGGATGTTGCCGAACAATTTGGCAGAAGAAACCCCGTGACACAAAAAAAACCTGAGAAAGTGGCGTTAACGGTTGAAGATATCGAAAAAATGCAAAAGCAGGCTTATGATGAAGCCTTTGTGCAGGGTAAGAAACAAGGTTACGATAAAGGGTTTCAGGAAGGGACAGGCAAAGGCTTTGAACAAGGATTTGAGCAAGGAAAAATAGCCGGTTCAAAGCAAGGCTATGAAGAAAGCCAAGGCTTATTGCGCCAGCAAAGTGCTGAGTTTGTCAGTCTATTAGAATCATTAAGTGAACCGTTTAAAGTACTTGATGAGGCGGTAGAAAAAGAACTGGTTGATCTAGTGATAGGGATAGCCAGTCAGTTGGTGCGTAGAGAGATTAAAATAGACCCGGGGCAAATTGTTGCTGTTATTAGAGAAGCTGTCAATGCGTTACCGATAGCCTCACAAAAACTGACTTTGCGCATGCACCCCGAAGATGCCGAATTAGTTCGTAACTCATTGGCACTGGATGATATGACACTGCCCTGGAATATCATAGAAGAGCCGCTGATTACGCGGGGAGGCTGTAAAGTAGAAACCGAAACCTCGCAAATTGATGTGACGGTTGAAAAAAAATTAGCCATTATTGTGGCGACTGTTTTAGGTGGTGAAAGAGATGAGGATGAGGCTTAGTGATTCCATCAGTAGACCGGACTGAACATTGGCTAAAGAAATTAAAGCCCTATAAAGAGAGACTTTTAGACATTCCTGAGCTGGTTGTTGAGGGAAAGTTATCTCGTATGGTTGGCTTAACACTTGAAGCGGAAGGTTGCCGCGCAGCGATTGGCTCCTTGTGTCAGGTTGAGACTAAATCGGGTAAAAAAATAGGTGCTGAAGTCGTTGGTTTTTCAGGAGGACGGGTTTTTTTAATGCCGACGGGTAACACGCATGGCTTAGAGCCAGGATGTCGAGTGATTCCTCTTGGCAAAAGTGGTTTAGCCAAAGTAGGCTTTGGTGTGCTGGGACGGGTATTAGATGGCGCGGGAAAGCCTTTGGATGATAAAGGGCCATTAAAAACAGATGCAAAGATTGCTTTGGGTGGTCGAACGATTAATCCGCTCTCCAGAAAACCGATCCGTGATGCCCTGGATGTTGGAGTAAGAGCGATTAACTCAATGCTTGCTGTCGGGCGCGGACAACGAATGGGTTTGTTTGCAGGGACAGGTGTGGGTAAAAGTGTGCTATTAGGGATGATGACTAAATTTACAGGGGCTGATGTTGTGGTGGTGGGTCTTATCGGGGAAAGGGGACGAGAAGTCAATGAATTTGTGTTAAAAACACTCGGTGAAGAAGGCATGAAACGTGCGGTTGTTGTTGCATCACCCGCAGATGATACACCTTTAATGCGGGTGCATGGTGCGCTGTTAGCCACCAGTATTGCCGAATATTTTAGAGATCAAGGCCTGGATGTACTTTTACTGATGGATTCTTTGACCCGTTATGCGCAAGCGCATAGGGAAATTGCATTGGCCATTGATGAACCGCCTGCAACTAAAGGATATCCTCCCTCGGTTTTTGCAAAGCTGCCTCATCTGGTAGAGAGAGCAGGAAATGGTGATGAGGGTGGCGGCTCTATTACGGCTTTTTATACCGTGTTAGCGGAAGGGGATGATAATAATGATCCTATTGCCGATGCAGCGCGTGGGGTATTGGATGGTCATATTGTATTATCTCGAAGTTTGGCAGAATCAGGACATTTCCCCGCAATTGATATAGAAGCCTCCATCAGTCGTGTCATGCCTGATATTGCCGATGCGAAACACATGGCAATGGCCAGGGAATTAAGACGATTGTATTCACTGTATCAACGAAATAAAGACTTAATTAGTGTTGGTGCTTATCAAACGGGTTCGGATCCCCGGATTGATGAAGCCATAGCAAAGATTACCGCAATATCTGAGTTTTTGCAGCAAGACATGAATGAAGCGGTTGATGTCAGTCGTAGTTTAAGTGAATTAGAAATCTTATTAGGTGGTGCAAGCGGATGAAGAAATCTAAAAGACTGCAAGTTATTGTTGATTTAAATGCTGGAAATGAAAAAAAAGCACTGGAAGCCTTAGGAAAATTACAAAGTGAAAAACAGGGCATGCAAACGCAATTAGACAATCTTCAGCAGTACCTGCAGGAATACAAAGATAAATATCAAACTCTGGGGTCATCAGGCATTAACATTAAGCAGTTGCTAGAGTTTAGGTCATTTATTGATAAGTTAGATAAAGCGATTGAAGAGCAGCAACAGCTAGTCTCTAAACTAAACAATCAAATTCTGTTGGCTCGAAATCACTGGGAAAAGCTGTATCAGAAAACCAGGAGTTTAGAGAAAGTGTGTGAGGCTGCGGTGATTGAAGAAAATAAAATAGCCGATAAACAAGAGCAAGCGGAACAGGATGAGCGGGCAAGCCGTATAGGTAGAAATTCTGGCACAAGAACTGCTTGAGTTATGAATGAGGTGTTTGGAGAATGAATATGAATATCGATAACTCAAAATTACGTCCATTATTTCCCTCAGGGGAAAGTCTGGACGCATTACCGCAGACTTTACAATCTGATGGTGCCTTTCCTCAAGGATTTGCAGATACGTTAATGGAAACAATACGACCATTTGAAGGGCTGGATGAAGTTATTCCTCTGCCTGAAGGGGTGGCTTCAGATGCCTTGCCGGAACAAATTACAGCGATGAGCGTATCGAATGAACTCGATAAACTGCAAGATTTTGCCGATTTTTGGGGGCAAGGTTTGCCACCTGCTGAGCAAACAGTGGTTAATGGTATTGACAATGTTACTTTAACCGGATCTGATTTAAATAATGTGAAGGCTGGCACTGCTGATGCAGAAGACATGAATGCAGAGGGAATTGATTTAGAGAATACTTTGGGGGCGTTAGCCAGTGTTATGAATACGCTTAAATCATTTGATAGCGGTAAAAATGATTCTTTAGCGCAAGAGGACGTTAGTAAAGCGCCTGAAATACCGGGTTTATTTCAACCCCCTCTAAAAAAAGAGGGGAGCGTTAAAACGGAAGGTGCGGCTTTTGCTGAACTGGCTCAACAGGACAATAGAGCGGTTAAGCAGACCCTGGATGCCGAAAAGACGATAGTCAATACAGCAAAAACAATAGAAATGCCCGAGCTTAAAGAGGCTGAAGTTGGACAAACAAAGGATGTTGCTAAATTTACCACAGAGATGGCAAATCTTAATCGTGCAGTGATGCCCAATAATAAAGTGGACGTTCCGGCTATGACTAAACATTTTGCACACCCGGAATGGAATAAGGAAGTGGGTGAGCGTGTTGTCTGGATGTATAAGCAAGCAATACCATCGGCTGAACTGAGATTAAATCCACAACATTTAGGTCCTGTAACAGTTAAAGTTGATGTGAATCAAGACCAGGTAAACGTCGCTTTTACTACGCAGCATGCGGCAGTAAAAGAGGCGCTTGAAGCCGCAGTACCTAAATTGCGTGAAATGTTGTCCTCTCAACAGCTTAATTTGCTTGATGTCAATGTGACTCAGGATGATAGTCGCCAAAGACAGTCGCAAGGCTTTAATCAAATGGGGTCTGGGTCTGGTGAAAGAGAACGGAATGAATCCGCAGATAAAGAGCCGAATAAATCCGCAGAAAAAACCCTCAATATTGCAGATGAAATTGAAGCCGGTAGAGCCATAGCCAGTAATGGCGTATTGAGCCTGTTTGCTTAAAATCTATTTATTTTAAAATTTATGATACTCCGCAGGAGTGATCGCCCCTGCAACGCTATTTTTAAATGCGTACAGATAAACCCTCTTCCTCTTTGTATATCCTCTGAAAAAGTATAGAATGCCCTTCACTTTTGTTTTAAGCGTTTAAGGTATACATGATAGAAATAGGCAAGTTTAATAAGTTAAAAATCATTAAGCAGTATGCTAAAGACATTCATCTTGAGGGAGACGAACAATGGGCTGAGGTATTGCTACCCGTTACTGAAGCACCGCAAGATTGTAAAGTGGGTGATGAACTTAATGTCTTTGTCTATGTTGATTCAAAAGAGACTTTACAGGCAACAACACGTATACCTTACGCTCAAGTGGATGATGTTGCCTGGTTAAAGTGCATTTCCGTGAGTCATGCCGGTGCTTTTTTAGACCTGGGGTTGGCGAAAGATTTATTGCTTCCCTATGGCGAACAAACCCAAAAAATAGTTGAAGGTCGCTCGTGTTTGGTTAAATTGTTTCTGGATGATAATAATCGCATCGTTGCTTCCATGTTATTGGACGAATTTATTCAAGACGAGACCTTTTATTTAAAAGAAGGTCAGCAAGTTGATTTAGTGATCGCTGATGAAACGGATTTAGGTAGAAAAGCGATTATTAATAATGAATACTGGGGGGTTCTATATAAAAACGAAATTTTCCAAAAGTTAAGAAAAGGTCAAAAAACCACGGGTTTTGTGAAGAAAGTCAGAGAAGATAGCCGCATTGACCTGGTTTTACAAATGGCAAAATATGGCGATAAAGTGGATGCGGTGACAGCAAAAATTCTTGATAAATTGAAGTCTCAAGGCGGGGTTATTTTAGTCAATGATAAAAGTCATCCGGATCTGATTTATAAAACTTTCGGGGTAAGTAAAAAAGTATTTAAGCAATCGATTGGTGGCTTGTATAAAAAACGTATCATTTCAATTGATAAAGAGGGTATTAGCTTAATTGATTACAAGGAATAAAAACAAGTGTCGCCTTGATGCAGTGGAGCGGAATCAAGGGTTTGTAGGGCAAGAATTTTGATCTTACTCTGTAAAGTGATTAAGCGATTAACCTAGGATCGTACATAAATAAACGCTATAACGATCATAAGGACATGGGATTTAGTCCCGTATAAATCAGGCGAGGCTAAATCCTCACTTCCGGGTTGTTGAGGTTATTTCGTGTGTGTTCTTTCAGTTAACGATCATGATACAGAGTATGGGAACCAGAAAATAAAAAAGAATTGTAAATCATGGGAATACAGGAAAATTACGAACAATTACCGTTAAAGGATTTTGCCGAGAAAGCGTATTTGGATTATTCCATGTATGTTATTTTGGATCGCGCTTTACCTCATATAGGCGATGGTTTAAAGCCCGTACAGAGACGGATTGTGTATGCAATGTCAGAGCTGGGCTTAAATGCACTGGCTAAATATAAAAAATCAGCAAGAACCGTAGGTGATGTTTTAGGTAAATATCATCCGCATGGCGACTCGGCATGTTATGAAGCCATGGTATTAATGGCACAAGACTTTTCTTACCGTTACCCATTAATTGATGGGCAAGGTAACTGGGGGTCTCCTGATGACCCTAAGTCATTTGCTGCCATGCGTTATACCGAATCACGGTTAACCGCGTATGCACAAACTTTACTCAGTGAGCTAGGGCAGGGAACGGTTGATTGGTCCGATAATTTTGATGGCAGCATGAAAGAACCGGTGTTATTACCGGCTAGACTACCTAATGTATTACTCAATGGAACCATGGGTATTGCAGTCGGCATGGCAACAGACATTCCACCGCATAACTTGCGTGAAGTAGTCGGTGCGTGCGTTCAACTTCTGGAAGTCCCCGATACCTCATTGGATGTGTTATTAAACTATGTGAAAGCGCCTGATTATCCAACACATGCTGAAATTATTACTTCGGCAGATGATATTAAAACGATGTATGCCACGGGTCATGGTTCTATCAAAATGCGTGCTAAATATGAAATGGAAGAACATCATATTGTAATTACCGCCTTACCTCATCAAGTATCGGGAGCCAAATTATTAGAGCAGGTTGCGGCGCAAATGCTGGCTAAAAAATTGCCGATGATTGAAGACTTAAGGGATGAGTCTGATCATGAGAATCCCACACGATTGCTTATTATTCCAAAGTCTAAGCGGATTGATACTGCGTCTGTGATGTCGCATTTGTTTGCTACCACGGATTTAGAAAAGAATTATCGCGTTAACATGAACATGATCGGTCTTAATGGTAAGCCGGTGGTTAAAAACCTACGTGAAGTTCTGGTCGAATGGTTACAGTTTAGAACAGAAACCGTGCGTAGACGATTACAACATCGTTTAGATAAGGTGTTGGCGCGTTTACATATTCTGGATGGATTATTAATCGCTTATCTGAATATCGATGAAGTGATTGCAATTATCCGAGAGCATGATCAGCCTAAGCCGGTATTAATGGCGCTGTTTGCTATCTCTGATATTCAAGCAGACGCGGTTTTAGACTTAAAATTAAGACACCTGGCCAAGCTTGAAGAAGTGCAAATTCGAGGCGAGCAGGATGCGCTGGAAAAAGAACGTCAGGCGTTAGAAAAAACGCTAGGTTCTAAACGCTTACTTAATCGTTTAATTAAAAAAGAACTGGAAAGAGATGCAGAAAAGTATGGCGATGATAGACGCTCACCTCTGGTTACCAGAGATGTCTCTCACGCATTAGATACTACCGCATTAATTGCTAATGAGCCACTCACGGTGATTTTGTCGCAAAAAGGCTGGATTAGAGCGGCAAAAGGGCATGATATTGAGGTACAAAGTCTGAATTATCGTTCAGGTGATAAGTATCTTGATTCTGCAAAAGCGCGATCAACCCAGCCCACTTACGTTTTAGACTCAATGGGGCGAGTTTATACCATCTCGACACATGATTTACCTTCTGCGCGTAGTCAAGGTGAGCCTTTAACGGGGCGTTTAAAGCCACAAGCAGGTTCATTGTTTACTCATGTATTTGCGGGGCAAGCAGACGACTGGTATTTACTGGTGAGTAATGCAGGCTATGGTTTTAGAATTCAATTAAAAGACTTACAAAGTAAAAATAAAGCGGGTAAGGCAGCGATTACTTTGCCGAAGGGTGCGCAAGCATTAGCGCCCCTGTTGATTGAAAATGAGACTGACTTAGTTGCCGTGGCCACTTTACAAGGACGGCTGTTGGTTTTCTCTGTGCAAGAATTACCTGCGTTATCGAAAGGTAAAGGCAATAAGCTGATACAAATTCCAACGGCTGATTTAAATTCGGGAGAGGATGCGGTTGTTTCCGTGTGTACCTTTGCAGAAACAGGGAGTGTAAAAATAATATCAGGGAAAAGACATGTCACATTAAAACCCAATGATATAGCGGCTTATTCTGCGAGTAGAGCAAAAAGAGGCAGTGCATTACCCAGAGGTTTTCAACGGGTTGATGGCTTAGAAAGTTAACGTATTTTCCCTGTATTTGTATCTAAATTTAATAACTGGAATCAGATACAGGTAGAAGACTGAAAGCCAAAAAAGTGGGACGACCTATCGGCTGGGGGTAAGAAAAGAGATGATTTTAATATATATCTTCCCCCGGTTATTTAGTTATTTTTGAAAAAGTAAATTACCCGCCCCCCATAGTTTTAACTCAATGATAGGGGACAATAAAAAAGTTATAATGCTTGGATGGAGTAAGGCAATTTCTTCTATCTCATTTGATTTTAAGTCTATTGGCACACCGTGAATAAAAATAAATTTCTCTACAATAAACAAAAAAAAGCATCTGTTTTATCCCGTGTAACTATAGACAACCTAATTACGGGGTGTTTTTTGGTCATCTCAGCGATGAGCGTTATTTGGTTTTTAAAAACGTTGATTCATTTTATTATGATAGACAGTTCAAAATTTTTAAACACCCTTCTTGTTAGTTCTATTTTCCTTTTTATTATTGTTGTAATGCTGAGTCTAGTGGGTAAATTAACCAATATGCACTGGTTAAAAGGCATTGATTTTATAGGCAAACAGACCTTACAGCTTATTGATATTGTGGTAATAAGAATACAAGAGTTATGTGGTATTGAGGTAAAGAAAAATAATCGCCGAGTTAAAAATAGAGGCAAGAAAAATAAACCGAGTCAACCGGCTCAAATAAATCGTTTAAATCCTTCGGCGTTTACTCCTTCCAGTGAAGTGACGTTAGAGGTTGTTTCAACACCTGAATCAGAAGCCAATAAGCCATCACCTGATCCACTCAATAGAGATGATTGTCAATCACAGCAAGCTGTTAAGTCTAAAATAAAAGCAGATGTTGCATCCACATTTGATCTTTCTGCAGTAGTTAAAGGTCATCAGGAAAAACAAGCCCCTATTTTAACGACCGCCTTTCCTTCTGAACATAAAGAGAAACAAGCAGTCGTTGCTTTAGAATCTGTTTCATCAACAGAAAATATGCCGCTTCATAAAGAACAAAATGATTTAACTGAGTCCTTTATTGATAAGATAAAGGAAACCATTGAGCAGATGGAAACCACGCATAGTGCGACTAAAGAACACGGATTGATCGATAAGATCGGCACGCATGATGTTGTTGCTCCCATTGTTAATGAAGAACAAATTCATTCTCAAGTGGAAGGGCTGACTTCAGCGATTGAAAGTTCTCTAAATGAAGAGAATAGTCCGTATTTTACCGCGCAATCAAATCCACAAAGTGATACTGAAAATACAGCGCCTAACGTGGCGCTAAATGAGCCACAAGTCAATAATGATGCTTTAATTTATTCAACCTCAGCGCATTTTAGTGAGTCGAATACGGAGCTGGCTGATAATGAAACGACGGCTGTTTCAATAGACGTTGATACACCGAGAGAAGAACCTCAAGCTATTGCAGTTGAACAACCTAAACCGTATCAATTACCTTCCGTTGATTTACTGGAAATTCGACCTCAATCTACGCAAGGGTATTCAGAAGAAGAATTATATGCGCTGTCTCGTTCCGTTGAGCGGGTATTAAAAGATTATAAAATTAGTGCTGAGGTTGTGGGAGCCTATCCGGGTCCAATTATTACCCGTTTTGAATTAGACTTGGCCGCAGGTATAAAAGTCAGTCGAGTGAGTGGCTTATCAAAAGATCTTGCTCGTACTTTACTCGTCAGCAGTGTACGTGTGGTTGAAATTATTGAAGGCACTTCTTACATTGGTTTAGAAATTCCGAATAAGCAACGAGAAATGGTTTCTTTTTATGAAATTATTAGTTCCGAGGTTTTTCAACAAGCCGAGTCAAATTTAACATTGGCGCTGGGTAAAGATGTTTCTGGAAAAACGGTGGTGTCTGATTTAGCCAAAATGCCTCATTTATTAGTTGCGGGTACCACTGGTTCTGGTAAGTCGGTTGCGATTAATACCATGATCTTAAGCATGTTATATAAAGCGACACCCGAACAAGTACGGATGATTATGATTGATCCTAAAATGCTGGAATTGTCAGTCTATGAAGATATTCCTCATTTATTGAGTCCCGTTGTGACGGATATGAACGAAGCGCAAAATGCCCTGCGTTGGGCCGTTGCTGAAATGGAACGCCGTTATAAATTAATGTCAAAAATGGGGGTTAGAAATTTAGCCGGTTTTAATCAGTTGATTAAAGATGCCGAAGAACGGGATGAGGTGATTTTAGATCCTTTGTATATAACACTTGATGCATTGGCAGATGGACAAATGCGACCGACATTAAGCCGTTTACCTCACATCGTCATTGTGATTGATGAATTAGCCGATATGATGATGATTGTTGGCAAAAAAGTAGAAGAACTGATTGCCCGGTTAGCCCAAAAAGCGAGGGCAGCCGGCATTCATTTAATCCTGGCTACACAACGTCCTTCGGTTGATGTTTTAACCGGTTTGATTAAAGCAAATGTGCCTTCTCGTATTTCATTTCAAGTATCATCACGTATTGATTCTACAACCATTTTAGGTCAAGGCGGCGCTGAAAATTTACTGGGGAATGGTGATATGCTATTTGCACTTGCAGGCACCAGTTTTCCTCAACGGGCGCATGGTGCATTTGTTGATGACCATGAAGTACACCGTATTGTTAATCATTTAAAATCATTTGGTTCTGCAAATTATTTCGCTGAAGTAACAAAAGAGCCGGTAACAGAAGGTACGGAAAAAGCCGCTGATAAATCAAATGAAATAGACCCCTTATATGGTGATGCAGTTGATTTTGTGATCGAATCAGGCAAAGCCTCTATCTCCAGTGTTCAGCGTCGTTTCAAAGTGGGTTATAACCGAGCCGCTAATATTATTGAACAAATGGAAAAAGATAACATTGTTAGTGAACCTGAGGGCAATGGTTCTCGGCGTGTTATTCAAGACGAATAAGTTGATAACCCGTAAGCCTGTATGGCGCTTTGCGTAATACAGGGGTGCGTGGCGTGGCGTAAATCCAAATGCTCAACTTTCCCGTGGTAAATGTAAAGCACGCCCACCTAAAGCCAATGCGGCTTCATGTAAGCCTTCTGAAATAGAAGGATGCGCATGGATTGTTCGGGCTAAATCTTCTGCGCTGGCAGAAAACTCCATCGCCAACACCGCCTCAGCAATGATTTCAGAGGCTTGCTCACCAATAATATGCACGCCCAAAATTATATCTGTTTCAGTATGATTGATGATTTTAACTAAACCTGCTGTTTTTCCTATTGTTTGAGCGCGTGCTGAGGCTGTAAATGGAAAAATGCCTACTTTATACTTTTCGCCGACGGCTTGCAGTGCCTGCTCGGATTGACCGACCCAGGCGATCTCAGGGTCTGTATAAATAACGCTGGGAATAAGGTTGTAATTAATCGGGTTGCTTTGTCCGGCAATTTGTTCTGCAACAAAAATACCTTCTTCCAGTCCTTTGTGCGCGAGCATAGGGCCAAGGGTTGTTAAGTCACCTATAGCGTATACACCGGGCAATGTTGTGCAGCAGTTTTCATCCACATGAACAAAGCCATTATCATCAAGTAATAAATCAGCTTCAGCCGCTGCAAGATTTTTGGTATTGGCCTGACGACCTGAAGCTACAATTAATTTATCAAGATGAAGGGTGTGGCAGCCTTCATTATCCTGGTATTCAACCACTACTTTTTTAGAACTCTTTTTTGCAGAAAGGACGCGTGTGCCTAAACGCAAATCGAGTCCGTTTTTAGTGAATATTGTATAAGCTTCTTCAGATATTTGTTGATCAGTGGCAGTTAAAAAGGATTCCTGCGCTTCTAACAAAATAACGTCAGCACCCAAATTATTCCATATACCTGCTAATTCCAGCCCAATAATCCCTGCACCAATAATGCCTAATCGTTTGGGTGTTTCTTTTAGATTGAGAGCTTGGGTGGAGTTGATAATAAATTCATTATCAATTGCTACGCAAGGTAAATCCGTGGGGTGAGACCCTGTTGCTAAAATAATATGTTCTGCATTTAATACCGATTGTTTTTGGGTATTAATGTGGGTTATTTCTATCTGGTTAGCGGTTAATAACTTTCCGTGAGCATGGATACAAGCAATTTTATTCTGGCTGAATAATGTCTTGATATGCTGGTTTAATGACGCAATAATAGAATCTTTTCTATCTATCATTTTTGATAAATCAAGTTCTAGATTATCAATATGAATACCATAACTCGCAATATCATTATTTAATAAATTAAATATTTTAGATGATTCGAGTAATGCCATTGATGAGATACACCCTGCATTGACAAATGTACCCCCCAAGGTAGACTTGCCTTTATTATTACTCCAGTTATCAATACAGGCTGTTTTAAAGCCCAATTGCGCACAACGTATAGCCGCGACATAACCGGCAGGGCCTGCACCGATAATAATGACATCATAGTCTGTTGGTGGCGTTGTCATAATTAAACCCTATATATTGAGTAGGAGATGTGCGGGTGACTCTAGACATTCTTTAATAGTAACCAGGAATTGTACGGCTTCTTTACCGTCCACCAGGCGATGGTCATAAGATAGTGCCAAATACATGATGGGACGGATAACAATTTCACCATTTTCGACTATGGGACGTTCTTTAATCGCATGCATGCCTAAAATGGCACATTGTGGTGGGTTAAGGATAGGGGTGGAAAGCATTGAACCAAAGATGCCGCCGTTAGTAATCGTAAAGGTGCCGCCAGTTAAGTCGTCATAACTTAATGAACCTTCTTTGGCTTTAGTACCGTAATTAAAAATACTTTTTTCTATCCCTGCAAAATCAAGTTGGTCGGCATCTTTAATCACTGGAACAATCAGGCCTCTTGGGGTTGATACGGCAATCCCCATATCATAATAACCATGATAAATAATATCGTTATCATCAATGGATGCATTAATTGCAGGGTATTTTTTTAATGCTTCAATAGAGGCTTTAATGAAGAAGGACATAAAACCAAGTTTAATCTCATGTTTTTGTAAAAAGCGATCTTTGTATTGGTTTCTTAAATCGATAACGCTTTGCATGTTGACTTCATTAAAAGTGGTCAGCATCGCTGCATTTTGTTGTGCCTGTAGTAAACGCTCCGCTACTTTGGCTCTAAGACGGGTCATCGGTACGCGTTGTTCGGGACGAAAACCGGATGAGGGTATCTCGGCTGTTGCAGGCGGCACTTCATGGCGGGTAGTTGGCATTGGAGGTATTGCTGTTACAGGTTGTTCTGGTTGTTCAGGTTGTTGGCTGCTTTGAATATAGTTGAGTACATCGGCTTTTGTTAACCGTCCCTTTTTTCCTGAGCCATGAATCAGCTGAGGGTCAATGTTGTTTTCTTGAATGATTCGTCTGACAGCGGGGCTTAACGGGATGTCTTTAATGGTCGCCGTTGCTATTTCTGGTTCAGTTAAGGGTGTTGATGGGGATTCCTCTGCCGCTTGAATGTCTAATAATGCTAATACTTCGCCACTCACAACGGTGGCGCCATCTTGTTGCAGAATTTTACTGAGTATGCCCGATTCGGGGGCAGGGACTTCAAGTACAATTTTATCGGTTTCTAAATCAACCAGGTTGTCATTTTTATTCACAAACTCCCCCAGTTTTTTATGCCATGTTGCAAGAGTTGCATCAGAAACGGATTCAGGTAGGCTGGGGACCAGAATTTCAAAGCTCATGGTTATTTCCTTTATTAGTGTCGTATAGTGCTGCTTTAACGACCGCTTTTTGTTGTTCAATATGGACGGCGTGGTTGCCTACAGCAGGTGCGGCAGAAGCTGCTCTTCCTGTATATGCGATGCGTATGTCTTGTTCTATATTGATATAAAAGTGATGTTTTGATTGATACCAGGCACCTTGGTTTTTGGGTTCTTCC
>CAYMPX010000034.1:0-15221 GCA_964392135.1 uncultured Methylomarinum sp. | reverse complement strand
CTTATGGGGGTTGGACACCGTCGGACGACTTGAAGACCCAACATTTACCATTAAACAGGCTTTAGTGGTAACACCTTACAAAGGGGCGACTGCTGTTGAGGTGGAACAGGAAGTGACAGAATTACTGGAGTCCAGTATTCAGCAACTACCACAGATAAAAAGAATCACCTCTAAATCCAAACCGGGGATTTCTGAAATTACTGTTGAAATAAAAGACACTTACGATAAACACACCATGCCCCAAGTCTGGGACGAATTACGACGCAAGGTTTCTGATGCCCAGAAAGGCTTACCTCAAGGAACGCGACCTTCTATTGTTAATGATGACTTTGGTGATGTTTACGGTATTTTTTATGCGGTAACAGCCCCGGGGTTTTCTACTAAGGAAATTCTGGATATCTCTACTTTCTTGCGTCGAGAGTTATTAACCGTACCTAATGTGGCTAAGGTTGAAACAGCAGGGGAACGCACTGAAACTATTTATATTGAGATTTCCAGTGACAGGGTGACTCGCCTGGGATTGTCAACTCAGCAGATGATGGCCATTGTACAATCTGAAAATACCATTGCCGATGCAGGAACTGTGACACTGGATGGGCGCAGAATTCGTATTCTATCGGGTGAAGGTTTTGCTTCGATCAAGAAAATTGAAAACTTACGCATTGGTAAACCCGGTACTATCGAACAAATCAGTTTGATTGATATTGCCACTATTCGCCGTGAGCCGACTGAAATACCCGAGCATTTAGTACGTTTTAACGGCGAAGATGCTTTTACACTGGCAGTCTCTGGAGTATCTGATGCCAATATAGTCACGGTAGGTCTAGCGGTTGAAGCCCGTCTTGAACAGCTTAAATCGCGTATTCCATTAGGTGTAGAAATCCATCCTGTTTATGAGCAGCACAAAGTAGTGGATGAATCCATTAATGGTTTTATTGAGAATCTGATTATTTCAGTTGCGATTGTGATTCTAGTGCTTTGCTTGATGATGGGGTGGCGTATCGGCTTAATTGTCGGCGCAACTTTATTGTTAATTGTTTTAGGCACCATCCTGTTTATGAGTCTATTCCATATTGATATGGAACGCATTTCTTTAGGGGCTTTAATTATTGCCATGGGCATGATGGTGGATAATGCCATTGTGGTCGCAGAAGGGATGCTGATTAATATGCAGCGAGGGTTGCAGGCGAAAGAAGCAGCCTGCCATGCCACAGATAGAACGCAGATTCCACTGTTAGGGGCAACCGTGATCGGTATTATGGCTTTTTCAGGTATTGGATTATCTGATGATGTCACGGGGGAATTTTTATTCTCCTTATTTGCCGTCATCAGTTTTTCCTTATTATTAAGCTGGGTATTGGCGATTACCGTTACGCCTTTATTTGGCTATTTGTTCCTCAAAGTTAAATCAGCCGATAGTGAGGCTGACCCTTATTCCGGCCCGGTGTATCAGGCGTATCAAAGGCTACTTAAAGGGGTGTTACATGCGCGTGTATTCACCGTTATTGTACTGGTGCTGATTACTATTGCCTGTTTTGCAGGTTTTGGCTCCGTTAAGCAGGAATTCTTTCCCTACTCCAATACGCCCTTATTTTATATAAACTATCAGTTACCCGAAGGGGCTGATATTCGAACCACCGCCAAGGATATGGCTGAAATTGAAAAATTGATTAGGGAAAAACAAGACGTGGTTTCAGTCGCCAGTTTTATCGGTCGTGGGGCAAGTCGTTATATTCTGACCTATGCCCCCGAACAGCCCAACCCATCCTATGGTAAATTTATTATCCGTGTGACGGATATAGAGGTCATTAATCATTTGGCTGCCGAACTAAAACAACAATTAAGTACTGCCTACCCTGATGCAGAAATACGCACTGAACGATTAGTTTTTGGACCGAGCAATAAAGCTAAAATAGAAGTGCGTTTTTCAGGCCCTGATTCTGCTGTACTACGTCAATTAGGAACAGAAGCAAGCAATATTATGGGAGGTGATGCAGCACTCACAGATATACGCACAGACTGGCGACAAAAAGAAACTGTTTTGGCTCCCGTTTTTAATGCCGAGCGAGCGAGAATAGCAGGTATTGGTCTTAATGAAGTGGCACTAAGTTTACAATTTGCAACCACAGGTGTAGAGGCGAGTACCTACCGTGAAAATAACAAACTTATTCCGATTGTTGTCAGACCCCCTGATAATGAACGGCATAATCCCAGTCGCTTAAAGGATCGATTAGTCTACAGTGCCACAACACAAACTTTTGTCCCTATTACCCAAGTGATAGATCGAGTGGATACCTTGAGTGATGATGGCTTAATACACAGGCGTAACCGCGTTCGTACACTGACTGCACAAGCAGAACCTGCGCAAGGATTTAATGCTAATCAAGCCCGCAGCCGTATTAAAAACAAGATTCAGGCGATTGTGATACCGCCAGATTACAAAATGGAATGGGGCGGTGAATTTGAAAGTTCCCGCGATGCACAAACCGCGTTAAATTCTAAATTACCCGTGAGCATGCTGGTGATGCTGATTATCAGTATTTTACTGTTTGGCAAAGTGCGCCAACCCCTGATTATCTGGTTAGTGGTACCGATGTCAGTATGTGGCGTGGTTATCGGTTTATTATCCACTGGCAAACCTTTCAGTTTTATGGCATTACTGGGCTTATTAAGTCTGTCGGGTATGTTAATGAAAAATGCCATTATTTTAGTGGATGAAATTGATACCCAGATTGCCGAAGACAAGGATCATTATGATGCCATTCTTCATGCCAGTGTGAGTCGTATTCGACCTGTATTTTTAGCCGCAGGCACCACTATCCTAGGCATGTTGCCGTTATTGAATGATGCTTTTTTTGCCAGCATGGCGGTTACTATTATGGGTGGTCTGGCTTTCGCCACCTTATTAACCTTAATTGCCGTGCCTGTGTTTTATGCGCTGTTTTTTAGAATTAAACCTTCAATCATACCTTAGGAACGAGAATTTAATAATATACGAAAGTTTGACACAGGATTTTGGTTTCACAGTGGTGCTAGCCAAATAGGCGCATAGCAGGCTATGTAACTGTTTGGCTAGTGCCGCTGTGGCGCCAAAAGACCCGTCAGTATTCGGGTATTATTGAATCCTCGTTCCTTACCATGATTCCTGAATCATTATCGCTGGTGGGCATTCAAATTCACAGTAGGTTTTAGGCAAGGTTGTTTTGTAATTTATTATTTGAGTGCTACCTGCTGTTTTTCTATTACGGTTAGCGGTTAAAATCCCCCTTCCCTATTTCCAGCTATAGCCCCAATGATACCAAAGGTTTTTTTCACTTACTGTTCCATCAGGAAATTACGAACAGCCATCACTGGCAAATGCTTTTAATTGTTCGGCAAATACCAGGTTTGTCATTAATAAAAATAAACTAATGAATAACATTTTGTGAGGGCTTGTTAACATCGTTTAATTCCAGCTTTTTAATTCGTTAAAATAATAACGTGTTTTTGATTTTATCTGTTGTTCTTTATTTTCAATATATGAGGCGAGTAAAATGACGCACAAACCCAAAATAGCGCTACTAATCCATGGTGTATTTGAATACACGTTAACCGCATATTCCCAATAAAATAGAACACCGCTGGCAACACTGATATTTCCACAGAAAAAGGCCGTTTTTTCCCGATACTTCAACCCATAAACAGTTAAAAATATTCCTGATGCAACCGCTGCGACAGGAGCAATAAAGGTCATGCCACTTTGATCGGTCAGTGCGCTAAAATTTAACCCTGCAATGATCAAGGAACTAAGAAACCGATACAGCCAAGTATGGTATGTAACTTGTGCCGATAAAGAAAATAAAATAAAACCGATGGGTAAGATAAATAAAGGATTCGTTATATCTCCATACTCTATGGATACATTCATCCAAATAGCAATGGCAGCAAATGTACCAATCCACTGGCAAAGATAAGTAATTGCTGCTGATGACGTGTAGCGTTTTATATCATAGATACAATAAACAATAACAATACCCAAGATAACAGTTACTAATAACGTAGAGCCTGGATGAAACAGACTGCGACCTATAATAATCCACAGTGGCAAGCTCAGTAATGCTCTGGCAGCTAAGCCTTCAAGCAATTGCATACTACGATCATTATGTAAGCCATGTTCAATATGCCTGATAAATATAAATAACCCCGCAATGATTACAGGGATAAACTGTACATCTCGAACGGGTAGCATTAATACTGCATTAGCAATAAATGATGCTATGAGTAATGTTTTAAGGTGTTTTCTAGCCAGAATTGAATAACAGGCATAACTTATTAACACCAACAGTAGCCCCGTAATGATCAGATCTATTGCAATAATGCTTGGGCTGACATGACTAAACTGTAAAGAGGCAAACACAGGCTGTAATGCACTATCGCCATGTAAGTAAGCATAAATCATAGCGCTGACTTGTGACACCTGTACTGATAAGAAAGCCGTGCCTAATCCGAAAAAAATTCTTGCCCCTTTGGTCTCATTAAATATATAAGCACAAACAAGACCTCCGCCGCATAGTAGTAAGGTTAAGCCTAAACTTACCCAATATCTATAAGAAGCCGAGATATCACTGTACCCTTGCAGCATAAAGCTAATAGCCGAAAAAATGATTAACAGTACACCGACCCAGCGTAAATAGTTGGTTATTTTTGCTGTCATGCTCTTAATTTTCACTGGCTCAGGCTTTATCAGTTTGCTTTTTTCCTCAACCCCGGAAATTTCCATATAGATCGTTGATGATTGATTCATAGCGTTCCCCTATTGATTATTGTCTAACGGTTTATCAGATTCGCTCAGTTCATCAAGCATCATCTTTAATTCCAGTGCATCCTCTTCTTGTTCAAAGCTATTCTTTAAACTATCTTCAGGGGGTGATGGTATTTCGCATTCAGCACTCACTACACGTCCTTCCCATCGATCAAATACTTGTTGAACATTATCTAGAGAATTAAATTGATTATTTTGAATAACACTTTGTAGATGGCTGCGGTTTTGTCTGACAGAGAGCATTTCTTTTTTGTTTTTTGAAATAAGTAATTGCTCTTCAATCATATTAAGATCAGCTTGAATTTTAGTTTCTTGCTTTGCACTTTCTTCATGTTGTTGTTCAAGCAAGGTGATTTGTTTTTGAGTTTGACGTAAGCGTTTAACACACTCTAAAGCCTTAGCTTCATCCTGTTTTTTTGCTTTAATCGCCCGAGCAGTCCATAGCGATTCCTGTTGTTTTTTCTCTGCAAGTTGATGTTGGTATTGCTCAATCATTTTACAAATACGGTGTAACTGTAATCGTGTCTTGCTAGCAATGGCTTGTAGATCTTTAATAGCAACAGTGGCAAGGGCTTCGTGATTTTCAAAATCATCTGCTGCATGGTCTATTTGACCTTTAATACTTATGTATAGGCGTTTCAGGCTGTTCATATTATTCTTCCGTTGTTAAGTAAATATTAATTATTCATATAACAACTCTTGTGCCAATATATATTATTCTTAATAATCAAATAGATAATAAACAACCATGCTTTGTTGCTTTAAATAAATATGCAATATATGCTCATTAAATATACATATTTTGTATATTGGTCTATTTTTAGATTAAACATACGCAGGGCAATTAAAATTGAAAACACTCACTACAGAGCAATATGATTTTTTCAGTCAAGTTGCATCACTTGCATTTGTTAATCCATTTAGTGAGCAACGAGAGCAAGCTGATTGCATCCTTTTGAATATTGCCATGCATTCTGAGGGTATTTTTCAGCGGTCAGAAAAGATTCAACAACTACTTCATGCCAAGCTACAAACCATTGATGGTTTTAGTATCAATGGTTATCAAGGTAAGAGCCTGGAAATCATAAAGTATTCATGGTTATTTTATCAATTCCATGAATTTCAACAGCCCTTTATTGAATTAATTGAAAAGCAAAAGATAGCGGGTGACAATCCTATTGCACTGCCGTTTGTTCAAAATTTAATCCTCTGTTTTCAACAAGCGGGATTTAATGACTCTGAAACAGAAAAGTTTATCGCGTTATTTTACCAATTGCATAGAGGGTTTTATTTTATAGACTCCGCCATTACAGGGAATTGTGCTTCTATTATCGAGCTACGCATGCGACTGTGGAATAATATTTTTACCTTTAACCCGCAATGGTATGTTGATTTTCTCTATGGAAAAATGGAAGACTTCTCAACATTACTACTCGGTGAAACAGGCACAGGCAAAAGCTTGGTGGCTCAGACCATTGGGTGTTCTGGTTTTATCCCTTTTGATATTTCAACTCAACAATTTAAAGAGAGTTTTACTCGTTCATTCCAGTCTATCAACTTATCTCAATATCCAGCATCATTACTGGAGTCTGAATTATTTGGGCACAAGAAAGGCGCATTTACTGGAGCTATAGAGCATCATCAGGGTCTATTAGCACGTTGCAGCGAACATGGTGCTATATTTATTGATGAAATTGGTGATATTGATATTCCTACCCAAGTGAAGTTGTTGAATGTTATTCAAGACCGTACATTCTGCCCTGTAGGCAGTCATAAAAAAATGCGCTTTTCTGGCAGAGTGATTAGTGCGACTAATCATAATATTGAACAATTACGGAAACAAGGTCAATTTAGAGATGACTTTTATTATCGACTTTGTTCAGATGTCATCAGCATTCCTGGCTTGCATCAAAGAATAAATGAGAACCATGGCGAACTAAAGCATTTAATCATCAGTTTAGTTAATCGAATGATAGATAATCCTGTGCCTTTATTAGTTAAACAGATTGAAAGGATTATTCACCAGAGCATCCCTGAAAATTACGCTTGGCCAGGCAATGTAAGAGAGCTTGAGCAATGTATTCGCCAAATATGTATTACAGGGCAATACCATATAGCGACAGGCACTTGCACTACTGATCATAATGAATTTATACTTTCTAGTAATACTGCCGAAAACAGTGTCCATCAACTTTTACAACGCTATTGCCGTTTTCTATATAAAAACCATGGAAGCTATGAGGCGGTTGCAAAAATCACCCAATTGGATCGTCGCACGGTGAAGAAGTATATTGTAGAATAACTAAACCCCAACCATTTTGAAAACCACAGTTTTTATAGTTTAAATTTTTGCTGAATTTTTACTCTCAAAAAAGCTTAAAATCAGCTGGTTCAAAACAAATTTTACAATGTAAAAATGGTCAATGTTTAAACTGAATAAAACTATTGGTTTCTAACTAGACGGGGTTTATCAAACTACCAGTTTCAAAGTAGATGAGGTTTAGCTTGGCAGGCTTTTTCTACCCATATCATCTTTTGCAAACTTTATCAGAACAGTGAGTCCCGGATGATTACCTTCAAAATCAAGTGTAGCACTATGTAAATCCATTACAGCCTTGACCAGGCTCAGTCCCAGTCCATTTCCGGGAGTACTCCGCGCTGAATCCAGCCGAAAAAACCGCTCCAATACTAATATATGCATATTGACTGGAATACCTGAACCATTATCACTGATTTTTATAACGATGCCTTCTTGTTGCCGGGTTGCTTCTAAAACAATCTGACCTTTCGTATCCGTATATTTAATGGCATTGTCGAGTAAATTGCTGAATGTTTGTGCCAGTAAATGACGATTCCCCGTTATTTTTAGGCCATTCTGTATAGCAATCGTTAACTGTTGACCTTTGGACTCGGCTAATTCCAAATAAAGTTTACCCAGTTGCTCTAATAATTCTGATAGATCAACTAATTTCCATTCACCACGGAAACTTTCGGCTTCCGTCTGTGCTATTTCCAATAAAGCATTAAATGTGATGATTAATTCATCTGCATCGTTAATGGTTTCCGTTAAGACTTGTTGGTACTCTCTGGCTTCACGTTGTTTTAACAGGGTAACTTCCAGTCGGTTACGTAGTCTGGATAGGGGTTTGCGTAAATCATGGGCGATGTTGTCGGTGACCTGGCGCATTCCTGTTAATAATTGTTCAATACGGTTCAGCATACCATTTAGGTATTTTGCTAATTCATCAAATTCATCGTTTTGCGTACTGATCGGGACACGCTGTGACAAATCACCTGAAGTAATTGCATTGGCAGTTAGGGTGATATTATCAATACGTCCCAATAATTTTCGACCGATAAACCATCCCATTGTGAGAGCCAACCCCACTGAAAGCAGAAAAATGCCCAGAATACTGTAGAGAATCACTTCCTGTAACTCTTCAGCCTGTTTTAAACTTTGAGCGAGCAATAAACGGCTACCATCGGGTAATGTTTCTGCAATCATGGGCCAATAAGCATCTTGACCGTTACTGATGGCTGTAATAAGGCTATCTTCAATCCAGACATTGATGACTTGATCGGTAACATCAAGTTCGGGTGGCCAGGCTTCCAGATCACCTGCCATTTTTTTATGTTTGGCATTCAATAGTAATAAAAGAGGGCGGGATTGTTTATTAATGCGCGACTGGGTTTTGAGTGTCTGGATCAGTTTATCTCGTCCTTGCTCTCTGTCAATGCGCAATAAATCAGCCATTTTTTGTTTCAATCCCGTACTGATTTGTTCATCTATATATTGGTTGCTGGCCCAATATAAGCTACCCAAACCCAAAACCATTAAAGCGGCATAGACTGCGGCATAACGTAATGCAATACGCATGGCAGAGGTATTAAATAATCTACGGCGATTCATCAATTTTATAACCCACGTTGCGTAAAGTATGTAATAAAGGTTTATCAAAACCCTTATCAATTTTGGAACGCAGGCGGCTTATTTGCGTATCAATCACATTGGTTTGTGGATCAAAATACAAATCCCAAACCTGTTCCAATAACATAGTACGAGTAACAACCTGACCGGCATAACGCAACAGAAATTCCAGCAACCGTAACTCCATCGGTTGTAAGCGAATCAAAATGCCAGACCGAGTGACTTTATGGGTTAATAGATTCAATTCCAAATCGGCTAATTTTAAAGCGTTAAGGGGTAAAGTATCCGTACGTCGCCTTGCCAGCACTTCCAGTCTTGCCAGTAATTCGGAAAAGGCATAGGGTTTCACCAGATAATCATCCCCTCCTGAACGTAAACCCTCTACCCGGTCATCAACTTCAGCTAATGCACTTAAAACTAAAATAGGTGTTTTATCCCCATCTGCACGCAACATACGAATCAAGGACAGCCCATCCCTTTTGGGTAACATGCGATCAATGACCAACACCTCATATTTTTCTGTTAATGCCAAGTCTAATCCAATCTGACCATCGACGGCGTGATTCACATTGTGTCCGCTTTCAGTCAAGCCTTTTATTAAATAGCCAGCGGCTTGTTGATCATCTTCTATTAAAAGGATTCGCATAGTAAAAATAATAACAGTTTATGCCATTTTACATTACTTACCGTTTGGTAATGTTTGAGCAAGGTTTCAACAAGGTGAGTTCATGCATAATGCCACTATGAAAAAAATATTCAAAATAACGGTTGAGTGAATGCGCTTTAAGGACATAAAGCATTTGAGATTTTGCCGCAAGACTTTAGTGATTATCGTAGCTTTAGCACTTTCGGCTTGCAGCCATTTTCAATCTCACCCTTTAACAGAGAAAGCGGTACAGCAACTTTTACAAACACCATCAGTTGAACAACTGACGGTTCAGGCAAGCAAAATAAAACATCCCCTGTTAAAAGCACTCACTTTTAATCTACACGATGGATTATCACCTGATGAAGCTGCCATTCTGGCTGTGCTTCGCAATCCTGAATTACGTGCATTAAGGGATCAACAGGGAATTGCCAATGCGCAATTATTACAAGCCGGGTTATTACCCGATCCGCAACTGTCTTATAGTTTTTCAGCACCTTCAGCAGGAACAAACACAAATACCAACAATGCCTTTGGTATAGGCTTAAGTTGGAAAGTGACGGCTTTATTGTGGCGACAAAACAAGATAGCAGCAGCTGATAAACATAAAAATTCTGTTGATTTAAACATTGCTTGGCAAGAATGGCAATATGCTCAGGCAGCGAAATTAGCCACTGTTAAATTAATTATTTATCGCCAGCAACGGGATGTACTCCAAACCATGGCACAACGGCTGGAAGATAACCGGATACGTCTTCAACAAGCCGCTGATCTTGGGTTGGTGACTGAGCTTCAACGAGTTGCTGCCATTTCTGCAGAAAATCTTAATGATAATAACGTGCAGGCTGTTAAGAAAAAAATTCAACAACAGCAGCAACGCCTCAAACGTGCCATGGGATTGAGTCCTGATGAATTTATCAGGATACAGCAAAATATTGATCTAACTATCAATCAAAATATTTCAAGGTATGAATATCTTACTAAAGATATAGAACACAGGCGATTGGATTTAATGGCTTTAAAACAAGGATATGAAAGTCAGGAAGAACACTTGCATGTCGCTATATTGAAGCAATTCCCCCAAATCAGTATTGGTTTTAATCATGCCAGGGATAATAGCAATCTTTATACATTGGGTTTTGGAGTATCAATGAAACTGCCCGTGTTTAACCGCAATCAAGGTCAAATCGCATTGAATCGTGCCACACGGCAACAATTATTTGATCAATACAGTAACCGCATATTTCAAGCCAGATCGGATATAGCCGAATTATTGGTCACGATGACCGCAATTAATCAACAGATTGAATCGGTAACACGCACCATTCCTGATTTAATGAAACTCCTTAAAGCCTATCGTTCAGCTATTGCCACAGGGCAAGCTAATATATTGAATTATTACACTACGTGGAACACGCTGGCAAAAAAGAAAGTTAAGGCATTATCTTTGACTTTGCAATTAAAACAGGCAGAAATTTCTCTGCAAGTCGCCAGTGGACTTTATCAATTACCGACGAATAATGAGGGGAAAAAACAATGAAATTCAACTTAAAACAGACCTTTATTATTTTAATACTGACACTGATTGCTGGCAGCATCTTTTTTTGGTTTAACAATAAGCAAAATACCAACACTGCAAAATTATTAACTGCCAATCCAGAACCCGTAGTTCAAGTCAAAACAATCAAGTTACAGGAAGGACTCATCGAACAGACATTGAATGTCTATGGTGTGGTATTACCCTTACCTAACAAGCTGGAAACTATCAGTGTCCCCTATGCCTGTCAGGTCAAAAAAATACAGATTAATCAAGGACAAATTGTTAACTCTGGTGATTTGCTACTGGTATTAAAACCGGCACCCAGTGCTATTTTACAATGGAAACAAGCACAAAGTGAATTCAATGCAGCTATTCAGAATAATACGTTAATTAAACAACGTCTTGCTCTAAAATTGGCGACTCAACAAGATCTGGTTCGTTCCCGGTTACGTTTAAAGCAAGCACAAGTCAGGCTTAATAACCTGACAGATCAAGGTGTCAATAAAACGCGAGAGATTAAAGCGTCAAATACAGGGATTGTTTATCTGTCCAATGTTCAGCAGGGACAAATTATTGCTGCTGGCACACCGTTATTACAATTGATAGACCAAAATCAATGGGTGGTACGCCTGGGGATTGAAGCAGAGGACTATGAATATTTGCGAATTGACCAACCGGTATTTATTACTCCGGTAAATACGCCCGTTGCCAGCCCCGTAAAAGGGCGTATTAAAATCATCACCCATCAAATTGATTCAACGACGCGATTGCTCAATATTTTTGTTAAACCTGATGCAAACCAGACCCTGTTAATGAATGATTTTGTACAGGGAAAAATCGTAATTTCTTCTGTTAAGACATTACGGGTTCCCTTACAAGCTATTTTACCTGAGGCTGATCACTACAGCCTTTTTTCAATAAAACAAGGTCATGCAATAAAACATGAGGTACAAATCGGCGTACAAGATGACCACTATGTTGAGTTAATCAATGCCGATGTAAAAGCACAGGATGAAGTGGTTATTTTAGGCAATTATGAATTAGAACCAGGTATGGCTGTGTCAATTATGACAGCGAACAACGGAGCCTCACAATGACACAATGGGCTTACTTTCATCGCCGTTCAATTTTATTTGCACTTTCCTTATTAGCAGTTGCCGGTTTTTTTGAAATTTCCAATACCCCGGTCAGCTTGTTTCCCCAAGTCACCTTTCCAAGAGTGGTGATTAATCTTGATGCGGGGGATATGCCCGCTGAACGTATGGCAGTTCAGGTAACCCGACCTGTAGAAGAAGCTGTCCGTGCCGTGCCAGGTGTGTTAGCTGTTCGCTCAACTACCAGTCGAGGGAGTGCTGATATTGCGATTAATTTTCGCTGGGGTATTGAGATGGTATCCGCTATGTTGCAGGTTGAATCAGCTATTAATCAAATTCGCACAACCTTACCAGCAACACTGGCTTTTGGTGTTCGCCGTATGGATCCGACGGTATTTCCTGTTTTAGGCTACAGCCTTTCATCGTCCAGGCATAGTTTAGTTGAACTCAGGGATATTGCCCTTTATCAAATCAGACCCGTTTTATCTGCCATCCCGGGTGTATCAAAAGTCGATATTCTAGGGGGTGCGATTGCTGAATATCAGGTTCTGGTTGACCCGGCACGGCTTAATGCTTTGGGATTAAGTATGGGTGAGATAGCCAAGGCATTATCGGCGGCCAATGTCATTCAAGCGGTGGGTCGATTGGAGCAAAATTATAAGTTGTACCTGGTTCTGACCAATACCCAATTTCAAAATGTCAAACAGATAGAACAAACTGTTTTACGCAGCGGTCAAAATGGTTTGGTATTTTTGGAAGATGTCGCGCAAGTAATTAAAACAACAGCGCCTCAATGGCAGCGCATTACTGCGGAAGGTCGCGATGCGGTATTGTTTCAAATTAATCAGCAACCGGGCAGTAGTACGGTAGAAATAGCGCATCAAGCACACAAACAACTCAATAAGATCAAACAAAAGTTGGCAACTGATATTAAGATTGCCAAATGGTATGACCAGAGCGATTTGATTGTGGCTTCGGCAGAAAGTGTGAAAGATGCCTTGTTGATTGGCTTGGGCTTGGCTATTGTCACGCTACTGGTGTTTCTTAGAAATTTTAAAGTCACTTTCATTGCCGCCATTACCGTACCGATGGCATTATCAACAACGGTATTAATCATTCATTTACTCGGCATTGGTTTTAATATTATGACCTTGGGTGGTATGGCCGCTGCGGTAGCACTTATTATTGATGATGCCATTGTGATGATTGAACATATTATTCGCCGTTTACGTGAAGCTGATGGAAGCTATCTTGAATGCATTCACCTGGCTGCCAATGAGTTTACCAAACCCTTAGCCGGCTCTTCAGCATCAACCATTATTATTTTTGCTCCTTTAGCTTTTTTATCGGGTGTCAGCGGCAGTTTTTTTAAAGCCTTGTCGATTACCATGGCATCTGCCCTGTTTATCTCTTTTCTGGTTGCCTGGTTAGCCGTACCACTGCTGGCATCCCATACTTTAACGGAAAAAGACACTGAACATGAAGGCGATGGTCCTCTCACTCATTGGTTTCATCGGCGTTATCAACAACTCTTGCAATGGGTGTTAGCTAAACCATGGATAGTTTTAATAGCCATGACACCTTTATTACTTGCCGGTTTTTTTGCATGGCAACACACAGGGTCGGGATTGATGCCGTCAATGGATGAAGGTGGGTTTATTCTGGATTATCGCGCAGCTCCAGGGACATCGCTTTCTGAAACAGATCGCTTGTTAAAGCAAGTTGAAAAGATATTATTGACGATTCCTGAAGTCGATACGTATTCACGGCGAACCGGCAATTCTCTAGGTGGATTTATTACTGAAGCGAATGAAGGTGATTTTTTTATTCGTTTAACGTCTTTACCCAGAACGAGTCTGGATATAGTAATGGACAATATTCGAAAGAAAGTCAGCCAACAGGTTCCTGGACTAGAAATAGAACTCGCTAAATTAATGGAGGATTTAATCGGCGACTTAACCGCTGTCCCCCAACCCATAGAAATTAAATTATATTCTGACGAGGGTCAATTATTGAAACAACTTGCCAAAAATATAGCATTGGCAATTAAAAAAATACCGGGTGTTGTGGATATCAATAATGGCGTTATCCCAGCTGGAGATGCTCTGAATATCCGGGTTTTACGTGATAAAGCAGCTTTGGAAGGCCTAAATCCTGAGGCTGTCAAACTGACACTCAATAATTACTTAACAGGTAATATCACCACGCAACTACAGGAAGGCCCGAAAATGCTCAATCTGCGATTATGGATACCCAAAAACAAGCGTAATAAGATTCATGCACTTGAGTATTTAAGAATAAGAGCTACCGACGGCCATTGGGTTCCCCTTAAACGAATAGCTGAAATCGTCCCCGAAACGGGTCAGACACAAATTGTTCGCGATAATTTAAAGCAAATGGTAGCTGTCACTGCGCGGATAAGTGGTCGGGACATGGGTTCAACCATTGCTGATGTGATTAAAACACTGGAGCAACCCGAGAGGTTACCTCAGCAGGTTTATTATAAATTGGGCGGCTTATATGAACAGCAACGTATCGCATTTCACGATTTAATGATTGTTTTTGTCTCTGCGGTTGCATTGGTTTTTATCTTATTACTGTTTCTTTATGAACAATTCAATGTGGCACTTGCCATGATGGTGACAACGCTATCGGCAGTCTCCGCAGTATTTATTGGCTTATGGCTAACGAATATCGAATTAAATATCACTGCCATCATGGGAATGACCATGGTGATAGGTATCGTCACGGAAGTCAGTATTTTTTATTATTCAGAATATCAAACTTTGTTTAAACTAAAAGATCCTGTACAACGCATGATAGCAGCGGGTAATAACCGGATGCGCCCCATTGCCATGACCACTATAGCCGCAATTTTAGCACTGATGCCCTTAGCAGTGGGGATAGGAACGGGCTCTGAAATGCTACAGCCTTTAGCAATTGCCATCGTTTCCGGCCTCATGATCCAATTGCCACTGGTTTTAATCTTGTTGCCTGCTTTATTAACCATTTTTAACCCATTAAAGAGCTCTTTTTCTGGGTGCTGATTTTAAATAATGTAGCAGCTCTAAACTAATGATTTTGTTATTCTTATGTTTTTTAAATAATTATAAATCATAAAAGTAAAGTGACCCGTAGGGGCAATCCCTTGTGGTTGCCCCCTGTTCGCAGGGCAAATAAAAACCTCACCAAGAATAATCCGAATGAGGTTT
>CAYMPX010000033.1:0-15222 GCA_964392135.1 uncultured Methylomarinum sp. | reverse complement strand
TGAAGGCGACAGGTAAAACCATGTATAACATGCCGGATGAACGAGGTCACTTTGGTCCTTATGGCGGAATTTTTGTAGCAGAAACATTAATGCCTGCTATTACTGAATTGAATGAAGCATATCAGCGTTATATGAAAGACCCTGATTTTATTGCTGAGCTTGATGCTGATTTACAGCATTATGTTGGGCGTCCATCGCCTCTTTACCATGCTGAACGCTGGAGTAGGGAACTGGGTGGCGCGCAAATTTATTTAAAACGTGAAGATTTAAATCATACGGGTGCGCATAAGGTTAATAATACCATTGGTCAGGCTTTGTTAGCTAAACGTATGGGGAAAACCCGCATTATTGCTGAAACAGGTGCAGGGCAGCATGGTGTGGCAACGGCAACAGTCGCTGCAAGACTTGGCATAGAGTGCGTAGTGTATATGGGCGCTGTTGATGTCGAAAGACAGAAACAAAATGTCTATCGGATGAAGTTGTTAGGTGCAACCGTTGTGCCTGTTCATTCAGGTTCCAGCACCTTAAAAGATGCTTTAAACGAAGCGATGAGAGATTGGGTGACTAATATTGATGATACTTTTTATATCATCGGTACGGTTGCAGGCCCTCATCCCTATCCGGCTATGGTGCGTGATTTTCAAACCATTATTGGTCGTGAAGCAAAACAACAATGCCTAAAGCAGGCAGGGCGATTGCCTGATGCCTTGATTGCCTGTGTAGGTGGTGGTTCAAATGCGATTGGTTTATTTCATCCTTTTATTGACGATGAGTCGGTTAAAATTTATGGAGTAGAAGCTGCGGGAGAGGGTGTGGAGACAGGTCGCCATTCAGCCCCGCTTTGCGCTGGTAGACCCGGTGTCTTACACGGCAATAGAACCTACCTGATGGCTGATGATGATGGTGAGATTATAGAAACGCATTCAATTTCAGCCGGTCTTGATTATCCAGGTGTTGGTCCAGAACATGCCTGGTTGAAAGACATAGGAAGAGTAGAATATGTCAATATTACGGATGAGGAAGCTTTAGGTGGTTTTTATGCCTTAACCAAACTGGAAGGGATTATCCCGGCACTTGAGTCCAGTCATGCTTTGGCTTATGCAATGAAACTGGCACCAACCATGGCTAAGGATAAGATTATCATTGTTAACTTGTCAGGACGAGGTGATAAAGATATGCATACCATCAGGATGAAAGAGGGGGTTGAATTATGAGTCGCTTGAAAACTCGATTTGATGAATTGGCTAAAACAGGGCGTAAAGCGCTGATTCCATTTATCACCGCAGGTGATCCTAATCCTGAATTTACCGTACCGATGATGCATGCTATGGTGGAAGCAGGCGCTGACGTGATTGAGCTGGGTGTGCCTTTTTCTGATCCTATGGCGGATGGTCCGGTTATTCAAAGAGCCAGCGAACGTGCACTGGAGCATCATACGGGGTTAAGAAAAGTTCTAGGTTTAGCCACTGAATTTAGAAAAATGGATCAGACTACGCCCGTGGTTTTAATGGGCTATTTAAATCCGATTGAAATTATGGGCTATGAAGACTTTGCCAATGCAGCGCAACGTGCAGAAATTGATGGGGTATTAACGGTTGATTTGCCACCGGAAGAAGCTGAAGAGTGCGTGGCATTATTAAAAACCCGGGATATTGATCAGATATTTTTATTAGCGCCTAATAGCCCTGTAGAAAGAATTAAAAAAATGGATGCTGTAGGGAGCGGCTATCTATATTATGTGTCAGTTAAAGGGGTAACAGGTGCAGGTCATTTGGATGTTTCAGATGTTGAACGTAAACTGGCAGAAATTAAACAGCATACACAATTACCGGTTGGTGTTGGTTTTGGGGTTAAAAATGCCGAGACAGCTAAAATTATTGCGCATTTAGCGGATGGTGTGGTTGTGGGCAGTGCTTTTATCAGTAAGATAGAAGAAAACCTGGATAACCCTGAAAAAGCGAAAGTAGAAATCATTGAATTAATAACATCCATGCGACTAGCAATGGATAGTCAGGAATAGACTCGGAGAATGCAACAATGAATTGGTTTGAAAAATTAATCCCAGCAACCATTAGAACTGAGTCATCATTAAAAAAAACAACAGTTCCCGAAGGATTATGGAATAAATGTCCTAGTTGTGATGCGATTTTATATAACGCAGAATTAGAGAAGAATTTTAATGTTTGCCCAAAATGCGAACATCACATGCGAATTTCAGCCAGAAAACGTTTAAATATGTTTTTGGATGAACAGGAACGTGTTGAGTTAGGCATCAGCTTAAAATCCAATGACCCATTGAAGTTTAAAGACAGTAAAAAATACAAAGACCGATTGAGTCATGCGCAAAAGTCCACGAAAGAGAATGATGCTTTGGTGGTTATGCAAGGGACTTTACATGGGCAGGGTATCGTTGCGGCTGCATTTGATTTTGGCTTTATGGGCGGTTCGATGGGTTCGGTTGTTGGCGAGAAGTTTGTTCGCGGTATTAATAAAAGTTTAGAGCTCGGTGTGCCTTTTATTGTTTTTACGGCAAGTGGCGGCGCGCGGATGCAAGAGTCGTTGTTTTCCTTGTTTCAGATGACCAAAACCAGTGCAGCACTGACTAAGTTGGCAGATGCGAAATTACCTTATATATCATTTATGACTGACCCAACCATGGGGGGCGTGTCGGCTAGTTTAGCCATGCTCGGGGATATTAATGTTGCAGAGCCTAAGGCTTTGATTGGTTTTGCTGGGCCGCGAGTGATTGAGCAAACAGTAAGAGAGACTCTGCCTGAAGGTTTTCAGCGTAGTGAGTTTCTTCAGGAGCATGGTGCGATAGATTTTATTATCGACCGTCGTGAAATGCGTGAAAAAATAAGTAGTATTTTATCTATGTTAATGTTTTCTTATGAAGTAAAAACAGAAAGTGAGCCAGATAATGACTCTGATGCTGTTGTTTTAGCGGTTGAAGAAACAGCAGACACTGTAATAGATAGCGAAAGCGAACAAAACTAAATAGATTAAAATGGCGCGTTTTGATTCACTTGCAGATTGGCTGGATTGGCAGGAAGGGTTTCATCCGCGCTCAATTGATTTAGGGCTGGAAAGGGCATCTAATGTTTTTAAAGCGCTTAACCCGGAGGGTATTAAGCCACTAACCATTATTGTTGCCGGAACCAATGGCAAAGGCTCGTGTATTGCTTTTTTAGAGGCAATCTATAGAGCGCAAGGCTATCGGGTGGGTGCTTATACATCACCGCATATAATAGAGTACAACGAACGTATTCGAATTAATGGTCTGCCCGTGACGGATGAGCTGATTTGTCAAGCCTTTGAAAGAATAGATGCGGTTAGAAATGATGTCTCCTTAAGCTATTTTGAGTTTGGAACGCTGGCTGCACTGGATACCTTCTGGCGCTCTGATTTAGATATTCAATTGTTAGAAGTGGGTTTAGGTGGGCGTTTAGATGCCGTTAATATTATTGATTCTGATGTATCGTTAATTACCAGTATTAGTATTGATCATGTGGATTGGCTGGGCGAGACACGCGAGGCTATTGCTTGTGAGAAGGCGGGTATTTTTAGAACAGGTGTTCCCGCTATTATTGGTGATTTAATACCTCCTGCGTCTCTATTGGCCGCTGCGGAACACAAACACACGCCTTTATTCCGGGTCAATAAAGAATTTAGCTTTAAAAATAACCAGAATACGTGGGATTGGTCTTGTTCAGGGACTAAGACCAGCCCGTATTTATCACTGCCTGTCCCAGGATTAAAAGGTGAGCATCAATATCGAAATGCAGCGTCGGTATTAATGACCGTTTCTGAAATGAATGCCTATTTACCTGTCAGTGAGCAAGCAATTCATACAGGGTTACAGACGGTTCAATTAAAGGGACGGTTTCAATTGATTGAGGGTGATGTGCCCGTATTGCTTGATGTCGCACATAATCCACAGGCAGTTAAGGCATTGTTGGCTTATTTGCAGACAAATTTCGCGGGTAAAAAAATTAAAGCGGTTTTTTCAATGATGAAAGATAAAGATATAAAATCAGTTATTGAAATAATTAGCCCTGTGATTGATCATTGGTTTTTTTCACCATTAAGTCATTCAAGAACAGTGAGTGAGTCATCTATTGCCGACTGTTTTAAGCAATGCGGACTGAATAATATAACATTAGGCTGTAACAGTTTTTCTAATGCCTATAAGGCAGCAGAAAAAAATGCTGAAAGTGGTGATTTGATACTCATTTTTGGTTCTTTCTTCTTGGTTTCGGAATATCTAGCTCAAATAGAAGGTGTTTGAAAGTATGGAAATAGATCAGGATTTGAAACAGCGGTTGGTGGGGGCAGTGGTTATTACCTGTTTGGCTGCTATTTTTGTACCGATGCTATTTGATGACCCTATTGATAAGACGGGTAAAATGATCAGTGAGTTAAAAATACCGGATGCGCCCATAAAATCAGTAGAGAATAAATCAAGGCGGTTGCCTGGTGGTAGTAACGATGTTCTTAATCAGCCCGAACCTCGGCTATTTAAACAAATAGCAACCAGGCAACAGAGTATTAAGGCAGATTTACATAAATGGTTTATACAGGTAGGGATATTTGCTAAAAAGAATAATGCGACTGAATTACAAACCAAATTAAGAAAAGCAGGATATGCAGTCAGTATCAATAAAGTAGCTTCTGCAAATGGACTTTTATACAGAGTAAGAGTCGGTCCGGAAATAAATAAACAAAGAGCGGAAAAATTGAAGGTT
Source organism: uncultured Methylomarinum sp. (assembly GCA_964392135.1). Classification (GTDB taxonomy): domain Bacteria; phylum Pseudomonadota; class Gammaproteobacteria; order Methylococcales; family Methylomonadaceae; genus QPIN01. The sequence continues at coordinate 10,477 of CAYMPX010000033.1, read as the reverse complement.
AAGTTAAAGGCTTCATATAAGATAAATGGCATTATGACATCTGTTGATGAGTAATAAAGTGTGTTACTGAGGTTTGAATGATTTGGATTGACTACACCATTATTGCTCTTATCGTAATTTCCTCATTGATTGGGTTATTAAGAGGCTTTATTAAAGAAGCTTTTTCTTTAGTCATCTGGGTGGTTGCTATCTGGATAGGTCTGACTTTTAGTCGAGAGTTTTCTGTTTTTCTTGAGCCAATGATTCCTTATCCTTCGGCAAGGATGGCCAGTGCATTTGCAGCTCTGTTTTTTGTGACCTTGATTTTAGGTGCCTTGGTTAACTATTTATTAAGTGAGTTGGTTAAGAAGACGGGGTTAACGGGGTCAGATCGGTTTGCAGGTATGATTTTTGGTGTGGCGCGAGGTTTGGTTGTCGTTGCTATTATTATTATGCTGGCTGGACTGACACCTTTGCCAGAAGATTCCTGGTGGAAAGAGTCTATTCTAATTCCCCCTTTCCAGGCACTTGCTGTTTGGTTGCGTGATCATATTCCGTCGGGTATGGCGGGTTATGTCAATTATTAATTGTGTAGGTCTATAAACATGTGTGGTATTGCTGGTATTGTTTCTCATAAAAATGTTAATCAGGAACTTTATGATGCGCTGACTGTATTGCAGCATCGAGGTCAAGATGCTGCGGGTATAGTTACCTGTGAAAAAGGGCGGTTTTATCTGCGTAAAGACAACGGTTTAACACGCGATGTTTTTTCCAATGAGCAGATGATGAAGTTGCGAGGTACTATGGGTATCGCCCATGTACGTTATCCAACAGCCGGTTGCTCTAGTTCTGCTGAAGCCCAGCCATTTTATGTGAATTCACCTTTTGGGCTAACGCTGGCTCACAATGGAAACTTAACCAATACGGAACAGTTAAAAAAGCAATTATTTATGGATGACCAGAGACATTTGAATACCAATTCAGACTCTGAGATTTTACTGAATGTGTTTGCCCATGAATTACAGCAATCAGGTAAGTTACGAATCGATGCAGATGATGTTTTTCAGGCAGTTTCGGCCGTACATCAGCGTTGTCGCGGTGCCTATGCGGTAGTGGTGATGATTGCGGGGTTTGGGGTTTTAGCTTTTAGAGATCCGCATGGTATCAGACCGATCGTTTTTGGCGAAAGAAAAACTGAAAATGGTTCTGACTTTATGGTGGCTTCCGAAGATGTTGCCTTGAGTGTACTGGATTTTGAAGTGACCCGGGATATTGAACCGGGTGAAGCCGTCTTTATTGATGCGACAGGAGAAATACATACCAAGCAATGTTCAGAAGTCGTTGACCATTGTCCTTGTATTTTTGAATATGTGTATTTTGCCAGACCGGATTCAATTATTGATGGTATCTCTGTTTACAAGGCACGTTTAAGAATGGGTGAGAAATTAGCAGATAAAGTGTTAAAAGAATGGCCCGATCATGATATTGATGTGGTTATTCCTATTCCTGATACCAGTCGAACCTCTGCCTTACAGATGGCAAACAGGCTGGGTGTTAAATTCAGGGAAGGTTTTATGAAGAATCGTTATATTGGTCGAACCTTTATTATGCCCGGTCAGCAAATGCGTAAAAAATCTGTCAAGCAAAAATTAAATGCGATTAGTCTGGAATTTGAAGGTAAAAACGTATTGCTGGTTGATGATTCCGTGGTAAGAGGAACGACCTCTGAGCAAATCATTCAAATGGCCAGAGATGCAGGTGCCAGGAAGGTTTATTTTGCTTCAGCAGCGCCACCGGTAAGGTATCCAAATGTGTACGGTATTGATATGCCAGCGGCAGAAGAATTAATTGCACATAATCGTACCGAAGATGAAGTGGGCGATGCCATTGGTGCTGATAAAATGATTTACCAGGATCTGGAGGATTTGATCGAGGCAGTACAAAAAGGAAACCCTAAGATTAAACACTTTGATACCTCCTGTTTTAATAAAGAATATATTACAGGGGATATTGATGAGGCTTATTTGGAACGTATTAATAATTTAAGGAATGATGGGGCTCAAATGCGGAGAGATCCTGATAATTTTATTATTGATATACAAAACGCGGAGTAATGCTGAAACAGTGCATTGTTCCTTAAAGTGTATCAGCCTTGGCAGGCTATTTACGAATTGTAGAGCGGACTTTAGTCCTCTTTTTATTCCGTATGATATTGATTTACTATTTTAAGTGCCTGTATTTTTGTATGATACAAGGCTATTATTTGATGAAAAATGACTGATTTTGACTGGAATAACTATTCATTAGAGACACAAGCCATTAGAGCAGGACATAATCGAACGCATGAAGATGAGCATAGTATGCCTATTTTTGCGACCTCCAGTTATGTCTTTAAAAGTGCCGAAGAAGCGGCATTAAGGTTTACTGGAAAACAGCCGGGTAATATCTATTCACGTTTTACTAATCCTACTGTTGATGTTTTTCAACAGCGTTTAGCTTTAATGGAAAAAGGTGAGCGTTGTCTGGCTTTTGCATCGGGTATGGCAGCAATTATGGCAGTTGGTATGGGGCTGCTTAAAGCAGGAGATCACATCGTTTCATCGCGCAGTGTTTTTGGTAATACGGTATTAATGTTCCAAAATTATTTTGGTAAATTTGCCGTTGAAACGGACTTTGTTGATTTAACAGATCCCGTAGCATGGGAAGCGGCTATAAAGCCTAATACCCGTTTTCTTTTTTTAGAAACCCCCTCTAATCCGTTGATTGAAATTGCAGATATTCAGGCAATTGCTGATATTGCACATAGACATGATTGTTTATTGGTGGTCGATAATGTTTTTTGTACCCCGGTATTACAGAAGCCGCTTGAATTAGGTGCTGATATTATTGTGCATTCAGCCACCAAATATATTGATGGGCAAGGACGTTGCGTTGGCGGTGCCGTGATTGCCAGTGATGAAATTATAGAAAATTATATATACCCTTATTTGCGTACAGGCGGTGCTACCATGAGCGCCTTTAATGCGTGGGTATTTTTATCGGGTTTAGAAACCTTGGCTGTGCGTATGAAAGCGCATTGTGATAATGCCTTTGAATTGGCGCAATGGCTAGAGAAACAGCCGGGTATTGCCAAAGTTCACTATCCTGGTTTGGCATCTCATGCTCAGCATGAATTGGCAAAACAACAGCAAAGTCATTTTGGTGGGGTGGTCAGTTTTGAATTGGTCGGTGGTAAAGCGCATGCCTGGACGTTAATCGACTCAACTAAAATGTTGTCTATTACGGCAAATCTAGGCGACGTAAAAACTACCATTACTCATCCATCAACCACTACGCATGGTCGATTAACACCCGAAGTCAGGGCAAAGGTCGGTATCAAGGATAGTTTGGTCAGGATTTCAGTGGGATTGGAAGATATAGCCGATATTAAAGCAGACCTTTTGTTAGGTTTGTAGTTGACGATTGAATGAGCAGGCAATATCTCTATATTTTGGACGTGAGGCTACAGCTTCGTCTACTTATACAGAGCTAAATGTCACCAAAGATAATTTAGTCAACTACCCCAGAGGGGCTTCTCGTGTTTTTAGCTATTGTTGAGTAATGGATCTAAGGCATTACTCATTTCAAGTGCATGTAAATCCTCAAATCCTCCTACATGCAGCTCATCAATATATATTTGAGGGACGGTTCTACGTCGTGTCTTCTGCATCATTTCTTGTCGTAATCCCGGTTTAGAATCAATATTAATTTCTGAGTAACTGACCCCTTTTTTGTCAAAAAGTCTTTTTGCCATGGTGCAGTAAGGGCATAAGTTGGCAGAATAGATAAGTATTTTAGGCATGTTAAGGTTTGTTTGTTTAAACGTTTGCTTTAAAGCGCAATGGCTTTTGCATAGTAATGTATTAAGGTAGTAGCCGCTTTTTCCATAGATTCTGAAAATGCAATAATACCATCTTCATGACCTGACATACTGAAAATACCGCTGTCTGGATTGTTCAGGCTTTGTAACAGGCGATTGACTTCAATTGCCATTTCGGGGGTTCCGTATGCGATATTTGCATTTGTATGGGGTAGGTTTAGCATCTGGGTATTGTGCCATATTTCCGGGCTGTGTATATGGATGACAGCTTGTATATTTTTATTATGTTGGTATACGCTGGCATGAGTCAATGCTTCAGATGAAGGTTTGGTTTCACCGGAAGAGGCAAGACGGTTTTTATCAGGCTGTGCTTTCAATATACGGCAATAATGTGATTGTGTAAGTGTTTTAATGTGACCTGTTTGTGTGCCACTAATAAGGAATTGTAAGTCTGACGTATGATTTGCAGGCAGTCGTTGGCTGATGTTTCCAAAACCATAACCGGCATATCTGTCCGGCTGTTGTCCTATAAGCCCCAATTTTAAGAAAATTTGTCGCCATGCATTAATCTTGGATAGAGAAATATGCCTTGCAAGGGGGGCATTGTTGTGATTCAGTTGGTATTTTATGACACCTTCTTGTTCTGACATTGTTATTCGCGGTTTATATTGATTGCTGCTGATGAGATACTATTTTAGTCTTATATATTAATATTTTATTATTTAGTATAGAATAAACGGCTTTTGATGTGTTTTGGTAACAGGTTGCCGAGGAATAAATAGGGAGAAACATGCGCTGTCCTTTTTGTGCTACGCACGATGCTCGAGTCATTGATTCTCGCTTGGCGAGTGAAGGCGATCAGGTGAAGCGACGGCGTGAATGCCTGTCATGTAAAGAGCGATTTACAACCTATGAAATTGCAGAACTTACTTTGCCTAAAATAATAAAGCGTGATGGGGCAAGAGAAATTTTTGATGAGAAAAAGTTACGTTCAGGCATGCAACGCGCTTTAGAAAAACGTCCGGTTAAAAGTGAAGATGTTGAAGCGGCTGTGAGTCGAATTAAAAAGGCAATGACGGCTAAAGGAGAACGCGAGATTCAAGCCAATGATTTAGGCGAACTGGTGATGAAAGAATTGAGTGTTCTGGATCATGTGGCGTTTGTGCGCTTTGCATCTGTTTATCGAAGTTTTCAGGATGTGAATGAATTTACTGAGATGATAGAAAGTTTGCAAAAAAATGATGCAAAATAACGATGCTGTTTTTATGACGCGGGCAGTTAAGTTAGCAGAAAAAGGCCGTTATACAACAGATCCCAATCCCAGGGTAGGCTGTGTTTTAGTCAGAGATGGACGGGTTATTGCTGAGGGTTGGCATAAAAAAACCGGTTTAGCTCACGCTGAAATAAATGCGTTAAATAATGTGAGGGATGCAAAAGGTGCGACCGCTTATGTCACACTAGAACCTTGTAGTCATCAAGGGAAAACAGGACCGTGTTGTGATGCCTTGATTGCTGCAGGTGTGGAACGTGTTGTGGTTGCTATGCAAGATCCTAATCCTTTAGTTGCAGGGCGAGGTATAAAAAGGATGCAGGATGCCGGTATCAGCGTTGATTGTGATATTTTGCAGCAGGATGCCGAAGATTTGAATCAAGGTTTTATTAAGCGTATGACTACGGGCTTGCCACTGCTACGCAGTAAGCTGGCAATGAGTCTGGATGGGCGAACAGCCATGGCATCTGGTGAGAGCAAATGGATTACTTCGTCGCAGTCAAGATTAGATGTTCAGACTTTAAGAGCGGAAAGTTCGGCAATAGTAACGGGGATTAATACAGTGCTGGCAGATGATCCATCAATGAATGTTCGGTTGGATGTAGCGGTTGAACAACCGGTGAGAATTGTGCTTGATTCCCGGTTAAAAATGCCAGTAGATGCCAAGATGATCGGTTTGCCCGGGCAGACTTGGGTGTTGACCTGTAGTGATGATATACAGAAAATAAAAAGATTGAAAAATGTCGGTTGTCAGGTTTTTCAGCTAGAAGGTCAAGGTGGGCGTTTAGATCTGGGTGCTGTTATGGTGTTCTTGGGTCAGCAGCAGATTAATACGGTTTTAGTGGAGGCAGGGGCTATTCTCAATGGTGCTTTGCTGCAAGGCAACTATGTTGATGAGTGGTTGATCTATATGGCACCGTGTATTTTGGGTGATCGGGGACGTGGTTTATTTCATTTGCCTGCCATGCAAAACATGACAGATAAAAAACAATTGAATATGGTCGCTGTCAGGCAGGTGGGTGCTGATTTGAGGCTGACTTTTACAGCATAATAGGGTGATATGTTTACAGGAATTATTTTAGCCGTAGGAAAAATAGCCCAGGTACAGGCACAAGGCGGCGATTTTCGATTTAAAATCGAAACAGGCAAACTGGCTATTGCAGATGCCGCGCCAGGCGATAGTATTGCGGTTAATGGTGTTTGTTTAACAGCGGTAGAATTAGGTTCGAACTATTTCTGTGCAGATGTTTCTAATGAAACCCTCTCCAGAACCAGTTTGAAATCTGCGAGTATCGGTACCAAAGTTAATCTGGAATTGGCATTAACACCCACAACCCGGTTGGGTGGGCATATTGTCAGTGGGCATGTGGATGGCTTGGCGGTTGTGATGTCAAAGCAGCAAGATGGCCGGTCTTATCGTTTTAAATTTAAAGCACCGGATGATCTGGCTAAATATATTGCTGAGAAAGGTTCTATTTGCATTAATGGTATTAGTTTAACGGTTAATGATGTAGACGGTGCGATGTTTAGTGTCAATATTGTGCCGCATACGTTGCAAGAAACTACATTAGGGGCTATGAGTGCTGGAACAGAAGTTAATATTGAGGTGGATTTGTTGGCGCGGTATATGGAACGATTAATGAAAGGCGAGACTGCAGCTCACTCATCGGGTGCAGTGACTGAAGAGTTATTACAAAATAGTGGTTTTTTGAATAAATAAATGAATACAACTGAAGAAATCATAGAAGATTTGCGTCAGGGAAAAATGGTCATCATTATGGATGATGAAGATCGTGAGAATGAAGGCGACTTAGTGATGGCCGCCTCTTTTGCACAAGCTGACGATATTAATTTTATGGCAAAGTATGGGCGAGGATTAATCTGTCTTACCTTAACGCGTGAGCGTTGTCAGAAACTTAGACTGCCGTTGATGGTGAATGATAATAAAACAGCACATTCGACTAATTTTACGGTATCAATTGAGGCTGCTCAAGGTGTTACTACTGGTATTTCAGCAGCCGATCGAGCTCTAACAGTCCAGGCGGCGGTTGCGCATAATGCAGTGCCTGATGATTTGGTGCAGCCTGGGCATATATTTCCTTTAATGGCGCAAGCGGGTGGAGTGCTTAATCGAGCGGGTCATACAGAGGCTGGCTGCGATTTAGCAAAATTAGCCGGTGTGGAGCCTGCGGCTGTGATTGTTGAGATTCTTAATGAAGATGGCACCATGGCAAGACGTGCTGATCTTGATGTGTTTGCCCGGCAGCATGACCTGAAAATGGGAACTATTGCGGACTTGATTCATTACCGCATTCAAAATGAGAATACCCTGGATAGGATTAGTGAATGTTATTATCCCACCGAATTTGGTGACTTTAGGCTATATGCATACCAGGATAGAAATGATGATAATGTGCATCTGGCTTTGGTTATGGGGGATGTGGCAACGGAAGACCCCGTTCTGGTCAGAGTACATGCACGTAATTTATTAGATGATTTGTTTTCCTCAACACGATCGGATAGCTCGATTGCAATTCGTGAGGCAATGAAAAAAATTGCTGAAGAAGGTCGAGGTATCTTGGTGGTTATTCGGCAGAGTGAAGATAATAAATCGTTAGTTGAGCATATTCATCAATATCAAATGCAAGATAACGGCGTGTTAGCTAATGAAGTGTGTGAAAAAAGAGCCGATTGGCGTACAACAGGAACAGGTGCGCGTGTGTTAACAGATTTGGGGGTGACGCAATTAAAAGTCATGGGCGCTGAGAAAAAGTATTTTGGATTGTCTGGCTATAACCTTGAGGTTGTGGAACATACAAAATAAAGGCGCAAGACATCCGAGACCGCGTGACGTATATATTGGGCGGATAAGGTGAGAGGGTGTATTCATCTTGTATAAAGAATTTAACAAAGAGTAGAGAAATAAAATGTCGACAATAAAAACTTTAGAAGGAAATTTATCGGTTCAAGGCGGTAAATTTTGTATTGTAGCTTCCCGTTTTAACAGCTTTATCGTTGAGCAATTAGAAGGGGGTGCAATTGATGCGTTGATTCGACATGGTGCAAATAAAGAGGACATTTGTTTGGTGAAAGCACCGGGCGCATTTGAGTTGCCTATGGTTGTTCAGCGTATTGCAGCCACTAAGAAATATCATGCTATTATCGCTTTAGGTGCTGTTATTCGTGGGGGTACGCCACATTTTGAATATGTGGCCGGGGAATGTGTCAAGGGGATTGCCTCTGTTTCTTTACAGTATGATGTGCCAGTCAGTTTTGGTGTATTGACAGTAGACAGTATTGAGCAGGCAATTGAGCGCGCTGGCACCAAGGCGGGTAATAAAGGGGCTGAAGCAGCGATATCCGCAATAGAAATGGTGAGTTTGTTTAATAACCTGGAAGCTTAATGAGTTTAGCAAAAACCAATGCAAGAAAGTGCGCGGTACAGGCACTTTATCAATGGCAAATGTCAGGCGAAAGCTTGCGTCGTATCGAAATGAACTTTTTGGAAGAAGAACGGTTAAAGGGTGCGCAAAAGAATTATTTTACAGAAATATTTTATGGTGTGCCTAAGCAGTTAACTGCAATTGATGAGGCATTAGCTGAATTTGTTGATAGACCTGTCGACAAAATTGATCCTGTTGAAAGGGCGGTTTTAAGAATAGGCGTGTATGAGCTGATTAATCGCCTGGATACGCCTTATAAAGTGATTATTAATGAAGGCGTTAATTTAGCAAAATTTTTTGGCGCAGAGGGTAGTCATAAATATATCAATGGTATTTTAGATAAAGTCTCGCAAAAGACCCGTGCAGCGGAAATTAAAGCGAAAGCCAGATGATGGCTGTTTCTGAGTTTGGCTTAATACAACGTTATTTTTCCAGACCATTAGTTAATGCCAGGGTTAACCGTTTAGGTGTCGGTGATGACTGTGCTTTAATGTCGATACCTTCAGGTTATGAATTGGCTGTAACAGCCGATACCATGGTTGAAGGTGTACACTTTTTTGCTGGAGCAGACCCTAAACAGTTAGCACATAAATTGTTGGCAGTTAATTTAAGTGATTTGGCTGCTATGGGAGCAGAACCCGTTTCAGTCACTTTGGCATTAACCTTGCCTAAAGTCGATGAATGTTGGTTAAAGCCATTTTCAGAAGGTTTTTTCTCGCTAGCCAATCGATTTTCTGTTGATTTAATTGGTGGAGATACTACATCGGGCGCTTTAACTTTAACGCTTCAAGCATTGGGTCTTGTGCCACAAGGACAGGCTATAAAACGCTCTCAGGCAAAAACAGGTGATTTAATTTTTGTTACCGGTAACTTGGGCGAGGCGGGTTTAGGTTTTAAGCTGGAGCAGGGTTATTCGGGTGAATCTTCTGAGCAGGCTTTAAGACGGTTTCATGCGCCAGATCCACGGGTTAATGAAGGGCTGGCAATTCGTTCGTATGCCAGCGCTTGTATTGATTTGTCGGATGGTATTGCCTCTGACTTGGAACATATCACTGAAACAAGTGGTGTGGGTGCATGTTTGTACTGGGAAAAATTACCTTTAACCCAACCAGTTAATGACTATATAAATGTAACCGGTGATTGGTCATTGCCATTGTCTGCCGGTGAAGACTACGAGTTATGTTTTACCGTAAGTCCTGATAATGTGAGTTCTATTGATATAGAGTGTACTCAGGTTGGCATAATTGAAGCGCAAGCCGGTTTAAGGATTAATCGTTTGGGTATAACAGAACAACTAAAGGTAAAAGGTTTTGAGCATTTTTGTTAATAAAGCATACGGAAGAAACAACTTGTCAATCAGGCAGATACTTTCCAAGCCAGTGTTGTTTTTAGCTTTTGGCTTTGGTTCGGGTCTGGCTAAAAAAATGCCAGGGACGATAGGGACGCTGGCGGCTGTTCCCGTTTATCTGCTGTTTGTTCAAGCTGATATTTGGCTATACAGTCTATTAACTATTTTAGTGAGTGTTGCGGGCATCCGGATTTGTGGGGATGCGGCAAAGTTGCTGGGTGAACACGATTTTGGCGGCATTGTGTGGGATGAAATCGCCGGTTTTTTAATTACTATGTGGCTGGTTCCATTTTCATGCTATGCTATGCTATTAGGTTTTATCTTGTTTAGATTTTTTGATGTGTTAAAACCGTGGCCGATCAAATGGATTGATCAAAAGGTTGAGGGTGGCTTAGGGATTATGCTTGATGATATATTGGCTGGCATTTTTGCCGGGTTAATCTTGTTTTTTATAGTGTAATTAAATTATTTTAAGTAAATTAAAAATAATACTTGCCAAACCTTAAAAAAGGCTTATAATGGTTCAAATCAATCGCGGGGTGGAGCAGCTTGGTAGCTCGTCGGGCTCATAACCCGAA
>CAYMPX010000032.1:0-15335 GCA_964392135.1 uncultured Methylomarinum sp. | reverse complement strand
GTTGGGCTTTCCAGTTATCTGCAAATTGTTCGATTTCTTTGTTGCCATTCGGGTCACGGGAGCCGTGCCCCACTAATAAAATTGTTTCGCTCATGCTTTATTTAGTCTCTTTTTCTGCTTTACGAAAACGATGCGTAAATGCGGCATCGTAAAGTTTGGATTTTTTTAATTCAGGCCAGTCTCTGGCGCCTAACGTGGGGCTGGCGATAATCATCGCCTGGCTGTTAATTTTGGCTGATTTACATTTTTCTCTGATGGTGGAGAGAGTACCGCGAATGATTTGTTGTTCACCTGGCCAGCTGGCTTTATACACCACCAATATTGGCGCGTGTTCTGACCAACCGGCAGTGATTAATGCGGTTTCTATTTTTTTAAGCAGGGTAATAGAAAGGTATAAGCAGAGTGTGCAATGATGTGCTGCTAACTCTTCTAAAGATTCTCCCTCTGGCATGGGAGTACGCCCTTCAACCCGAGAGAAAATGACGGTTTGGGTGACTTCAGGTAATGATAAGGTTTCTACGGCAGCGGCGGCAGAAGCCATTGCCGAGGTCACGCCCGGAACCACTGCTACATCAATGCCCGCAGCATCTAAGGGTTGAATCATTTCAATCAGTGCGCCGTATAAACCCGGATCACCGGTTTGTAAACGCAATACATTGGCGTTATCTGTTGCTTTGTCAATCAGCCAGTCGCATATTTGCTCCAGGGTCATGCCTTTTGAATCTTGAATATCACAGGATTCTTTTGCCCAGGTCATAGCGGCTTCAGAAACTAAGGAGCCTGCATATAATATGGCATCGGCTTCACTGATAAGTCGCTGGGCTTTCAGGGTTAATAATTCAGGGTCACCAGGTCCTGCGCCTACAAACCAAACTTTTGGCATATGAATTTCCGGAAAAAATGAACTTTATATCATAACCGCCATTGCTGCGTACATTAGAAAACCCATGTAAAGAGTCTGTTTACTGTGTATCACCTACTTTTACCGCATAAGCATCTGAGATTAACTGCTGGATATTATTGCCGGTCAAGGTATTTAAAAATGCAACCAGCTGGTTGATTTCCCGCTCAGTTAAATGCAATGGCTTAATTAAATTGTCCAGGGTTTCGTTGCGGATACCGCCTTGATTATAAAAACGGATAACTTGTTCCAATGTCGCTAAAGAGCCGTTGTGCATATAGGGAGCAGTTAAACTGATATTACGCAGTGAGGGAGTTTTGTATTTCCAGCGATCATCGGGGTTTTGGGTGACTTCATAACGCCCTAGATCACTGATGCTATTTTCACTAACACTATCAATAACTTTGCTGTCTACTTCTACAAACACACCGGGTGCCAGTTGAACTTTGCTGCTAGCGGAGGCTATTCCCATCGCATTTTGATAACCGATACCGGTATTGTGGAATTGATGGTCTGTAAATAAGGCGTGAGATGATGAGAGCGTGTGACAACCACTGCATTGCGCTTTGCCGATAAATAATTGATAGCCTTGTTGTGCGGATGGGCTGATAGCATTTTTCTGTTTTTTGAAATACCAGTGGTCAAACGTTGAGGCGGCTGAATTTAATGTACGTTCATAACTGGCCAGTGCCTGACCGATGGTTTCCATTCCCGCAGGACGATTAAAGGCTTTTTTAAATAAACCTTGATATTCGGGTAAGCGGTTAATTTTGTCTATCACATAACCAATAGATGGATTAGCCATTTCATTATGGGCTAACAGAGGTGCCCACACTTGTTGTTCTAAGGTATTTTCTCTGCCGTCATGAAATAATGACTGATAGTAGGCGACGTTATACAGGGTTGGCGAATTGCGTCTGACGCTACGTCCTTCAATACCCACGGCGGTCGCCATTTCATTACTGCTAAAACCTTGTTCCGGTATATGGCACATGGCGCAGGAAAAGGTGTTGTTAATTGATAGCCGGCGATCATAAAACAGTTTTTTACCCAGTTTTATTTTTGCCTCAGTAACCGGGTTATTATCAGGAACAGGAACGGTCGGTAAACCCAAGGGTGGAGTTTGTATTGTTTGAATAAGGTTTGCTACTAGTCCGGTTCGATCAGATAATGCAATAGAGCGGGTTTGATAATTGGTTTCAGCATAAGCCGATTTATTATCCCCTGCCTGATAACGTGATGTTTTGTTTGTTAGTGTGTTTGCGGTATGTAATGATCGGTTAATAGCAGGGCTGAGTAAGGTTTTAATATCATTGATCAGCGTGTCCGCATGTAAAAAAGCAACGCTATAGATGTTTCTCAGTTGTTTATCTTTATCAATCAGGTAAACCCGCAGGATATGTGAAAAAGTGCCGGTGTTGTTGCCTTGTTCATCCACTATCTTTTGAATGTTTTGTCGGTAGTGTTGCAATATAGGCTGTAATTGCTGCTCTGATCGAGTGGTTAAAAACTGCCAATCCAGTGTTGAATCCTGTAATCCTTTGGCATAATGTTTCATTGCCTTTGGGGTGTCGTGCTCAGGGTTAAAGCTTAAAGTTAACAGACGTAATTGCCTGGCCAGTTCGGGTTCTTTTTTTAGCCGTCTTTTGATTTTGTGAAATACCGCAGTAGCTAGTGGGCAGCCGTTGATATCACTGCAGGTAGAATAAATAAAACTGAGTAACACAATTTTATCACCCATCAGCTGGTGTAATTGTATGTCGCTATTTTCTGTGGTAACAACCTGACCATTAGCGGCCTGACCTAGAGGAGGTAATTGATAACTTCCTGGTTTTGGCGCGATAAAGCTTAGTGGGCTATAGCCGGGTGCTAAAACCTGGGGGGAGCTATCAGCGGATACTGGCTGGGAGACCAGATAACAAAATATTACCAGTAATAGGTGGGTTCGTTTGAGTATTTGCATTAGTTTTATTGCCACTAAGTTAAGAGGTAGCCTGGATTCCGCTTTGCTCCATCTAAACTACTCAGATAGTATTTGAGTAAAATCAAAGTCTATAGGATGTGCTGAGGCACGAAGCGCATCATTTGCAAAGGTGCGTTTCGTACTTCAGCAGCCTATAAGGTCTTTAATGTTGGTTTTGTTTAGCAGCTAAACTCAAAGCTGCTGTTTTACTGGCATAAAGAGAATAAGCGCCAAAACGCATTTGATGTGCTCTGCCTAGTTTCTGTTTGATAAAATCGATAGAAAACTGCTCGCTGAGTTTTTTTCCATTCCAATGGTAAAGCTTGAAATATTGTTCATTATCCTCCGCTTTTTTATCCCAGTTTGCTAATAGAGACGAGGTGTAATACAAGCGTTTGCCATCCCAGCTGGAAGAAACCATATTGACCTGAGTGCCAATTTTTTGTTCAAACACTTGCGTTGGTTTAAACGGATCAGAGATATCAAAAGCCCTGGTTTTTCCATCCATAAAGGTATTGACCCAAAGCAGATTGTCATCACTTTGGATGGAAATATCAACAGGTAGCGGAATTTTGCTTGGGTCACCTATGTCAGCCACTTCTTTGGTTTGCCATTCACCTTGTTTGTCTTGATAAATTAACCATATTTTTGAGGTTAATGCGGTGGTGGTAAAACAATAGTTATGATTTGGATCCCATGCACAGCGTATTTCCAGCGGAGCGCCGGGTACATCAAATACTTTTTTAGCCTGGCGGGCATGTAAATCCCACTGTACCACGGTGTTGCCAAAATGTTTCATTGCTTCAGCATCTTTTAACAATTTACCAAAATCCATCATATAGTTGGACCAGCCAGTAAATGACGAGGTAAACATGGCATTGCGTCTGGGTAGAACCCGCACATCATAACCGTAACCATCCGCATATAAACCGGTTTTGATCGCACCTTGCAGATTGCTGTCAGTGGGAGTCCAGTGGGTGGTGATATATTCCCCCTCATTGGTATACTCAACCAGTGCGGTACGTCCGCCATGATCTTTGTTATTGGACAGTCCGGTAATCATCATCCGACCGGGCAGAGCATAGGTGGTATGCGGACCAACTATGCCACCACTTTTTGATACAAAATCAGCAATGGTTTTGACTAATACCGGTTTTGCAGGATTACTGTGGACATCAAAGATAAAGAGCTTGTTGGTGTCCAGTCCGCCTGCCCAGAGAAATTTTCTATCATCGGTAAACCCCGAATGATGCGCTTCATTTCTTCCACCTACAGAAAAGCTGTTAATAACTTTTCCATAGCTTACTGAGCTGGGCCTGACATCCACCGTGACTAATTTGTCTTGCTCGTCTCCCAGACCTTGTATGCCCAGAGTCCAGACATAGACAAAATCTTCCTGTCCAGTGATTTTTGCCATATACGGCGATTGGCAGGTTTCATCTGCCTGTGTTGGCATGGAAATTAGCAGGATAGAGGCGGTAAAAGCACAGGCTTTTAGAAATTGTTGCCATGGCTGGGATGATTTTACAGGCGGACTGTTCATGTTTTTTCCTTGTTCAGTGGGTGATGCTGTTAATGAAAAGGCGGTTATTCCCCTGTTGTTGGATCAATGATGGTTTTTATTGCAGCAATGGAATTTGCCGGAAAGCCGCCTGATTCTGCGTGTTGACGAATGCTGTTTTCATCGGGTGCAATATAAACACAGTAAATCTTGTTATCGGTAACAAAACTTTCCAGCCATTGTATTTGTGGTCCCATTTCTTTTAAAACACCACAGGATTTTTGTGATATTTGTTGCAGATCTTCAGCAGTCAGGTCACCTGCGTTGGGGATTTCTCTTTCGATGATGTATTTAGGCATATTATTGCTCTCCTGGTTATCTGACCGATCATTTTTTTCGGTCGTTAAAAAATAGTTGCTTAACATATAGTGCGAAGTATCGTTGTAGGTCTTTTAGGCTTTAAAATAATCCTCCAGTAATGTTTGATAAAATGCTTGTAAAGGCAGCACTGACTGTTCAATCTTCATGCGTAAAAGTGCGCCCTGCCAGTTATTCAGCAGTAAATCTGCCATACTTTTTGCTGAGCGGTCTTTGCGTACAGTACCTTCTTGTTGAGCGCGGACCAGTGCTATCCGTTGCAGATCACTGTAGCGTTCTACAGCGGTTATTAATGAGCGTCGGCATATTTCGCTGGTATCGCCTATTTCCCCCATCAGATTACCCAGCAGGCAGCCACCTTTAAAGTTTGATTGCTCAACTTCAGCAATTAACTCAGTATAGTAGCGTTTTAACGCCGTTAACCCATCCAGCTGTGGGTCTTTCAGATGATTATTTAAGCGCTGGATAAAGGGGGCTATGTAGTGGCTAATAACTTCGGCACAATATTCTTCTTTACTGGCAAAATAGTTATAAAAAGAACCTTTAGGGATGTTAACGGTTTCCAGAATTTCTTTAAGGCCTGTGCCGTGGTACCCCTGTTCGGTGAGCATTAATACACCTTGATCCAGTAGCTTTATTCGTTTTAAATCTTTGTTTGTAGGTTGTGACATGGTTTTATTATCTGACCGGTCGTATTGAATGTCAATGTAAAAATCAAGAGGCGTGTATTATTGCTTTAATTTGTGGTTTTCAGGGTAAACGTTACCGGTCCATCATTGATCAGTGATACTTTCATATCGGCACCAAATTGACCAAACTCAGTGGACGGATAGGTTTTTGAGGCAAGCTCACAAAAATGCTGGAATAAAGCCTGTCCTTTTTCTGGGTGGGCGGCAGTTGAGAAGCTCGGGCGGTTGCCGCTTTGGGTGTTTGCCGCTAACGTAAATTGAGGAATAACTAATAAGCCCCCTTGAATATCACGCAGGCTTAAATTCATTTTGTCATTGTCATCGGTAAAAACACGGTAATTGAGTATGCGTTCCAATAAGCGTTTTACTTGTTTTTCGCTGTCATCTTTTTCTATAGCGACCAATGCCATAATGCCCTGATTAATTTCCCCCAGGGTGATATTGTCAACAACGACTTTGGCTTCGGTAACACGTTGAATAATTGTAAGCATAGACTATGGTATTTATGAGTAAGTGAAGTAAGATAAATGGATTGTATTGACGGCTAATTTAACATTGATTATGATTTTTTTATTATCCCTTTTATTGTTTTTTTCTTTTCCTGTTCAGTCGGAGGTTTTTCAGTGGGTTGATGGTAAGGGACAAAGACATTTTTCCGATAAACCACATCCAGGTGCCAAAGTATTATTGTTAAATGCAGGGTATAGCTATTATGCAGTAAAGAAAGTTTATGATGGTGATACGATTTTATTAACCAATGGTAAAAAAGTCCGTTTTTTAGGGATCAATACGCCAGAAGTTGCGGGTCGTAATAAAGAGGCTCAGGCGGGTGGTGACGAGGCCAAGCGCTGGTTATCCAAACAATTACAAAATAAAAAAGTTCGGCTGGAAACGGATGTCGAGAAAAAAGACAAATATGGACGATTGTTGGCTCATGTGTTTACTGAGGATAAGTTGCACCTTAATTTACTGTTAGTTAAAAAAGGCTTGGCAGCAGTCAGTATCTATCCGCCTAATTTAAACTATAGCAAGGCATTGGTAAATGCTCAGCAACACGCGGAGAACAATCAATTAGGTATTTGGCAATATAAGGATTATGCTCCTAAAGCAGTCAATCAGATAAAGGGAGGGTCTTTTAAAGGCTGGCAAAGAGTCGTGGGACGAGTAAAAAATATTCGATATACCCGTAAATACAGTTATTTGAATTTATCTGATAGCTTTGGCTTAAAAATAGCGCATCAATCGGCTAAATTTTTTCCAAAGCTGGAGGGTTATCTGGGGCAACAGATAGAAGCACGTGGCTGGATTAATAAACATAAAGACCGTTACAGTCTGTTGATTCGACATCCTAGCGCTTTGGTTACTTTGAATTGAGGGTTATTAAAAGGATCTGCTTTTCATGGTAAGTCTTATAACGTATTACAAAGGACTTAAATATGATAGTCTGGCATACATATCTAAAGGACAAAAAATGATCATAAAACAATTAGGCTTAAGCATCGTCTTTATAGTTACCTTTACGCTATCGGGTGTTGTTTATTCAGCCCCTGCGGGTGAAAATCAACTTCGCTTGTTCACAGGGCTTTCTAAGAGAACCGGTGAGACAGCTTTTTCTTATCTGGTGTCTTGGCAAAAAGAGGGCGCTATGCAGCGCCAAATTAATGGCTTAACGTTTATTAATGGATCGAGTAGTCGGTCGCCTACTTCAGCGGTTGAGGTGGCTCATAAAATTACCAAAGCAATTAATGCGGCAGTCATTTATCAATCACCTCGTGATCGTGGGGCTATTGCCAAAAATAATAAATCCGAAGTAATAGTTAGTAATCATTCAGGTTTCGATTTAACACAAATTACGGTTAGAGATTATAGTAATCAGGCGTTACAGTATTCTATTCCAGAAAAAAGTTTTAAGGCGGCAGCTACTGATATTGCGATTGACATAGTCTATTCTGCGGCAGTTGAATATATCGCTGGATTTTCAACCGGTGTCAAACAAAAAACAGCCGGCGGGTTTGTGACAGTAACGATTGATAATAATTTACCGATAAAAATAAAAACGGATGGTAAGTCTATCAAGCAAATAGAAACAGAGCTTGCTGATGCTATAGGCACTAATGCGCATTTTTCATCGACGCCTGTTTATCCCAATTTTGTACAGCTCAGGTCTAAAAACTATAAGTCTTTTGATGGTGGCGAAGTGCAATTACCTGCCTTAAATGCGCGATCTATTATTGTTGATGTGAATGATTCAGGGCTGGGCGTTTTAACCAAGTTTCATTTTACTGGCGTTAAGCAGTCAGCCGATGTTGTAAATAATATACCTTATATTATTGGCTTTTTATTTGCCGGTATCTTTGGCTATTTGTTTTTTTATAAGAAGGCGGCTGGATCAAACCGGTGATGGTTCAAATAATTCCAAAGCGCCAGGCATAAAAAATTCACTGACTAGCATTTTTTGTTTTTGAATGGCGTAGACTGTGCGTCTACCCCAGACTTTTTGTGCAACATCTACTTTCTCTAATAATGCGGGCGTCCACAGTTTGTGTGCGACACAGCTGGTATTGAGCTCTAAACGCTCCAGCTTGGGGTAGGAAAAAATCACCTCGCCCAAGGGACGCGTGCCTAAATGTGATAAGTTACGTTTAGCTATTTTTATGGTTTGTGCAGGCAAAATGGTGCGGGCAAGAATTAAAGGTTTACCATCCGCATGTAATAAAACTTCACGTACTAAAGTGAATTGTTGATGGGAAAGGTTTAATAATTTACGTTCGCTTAGAAATGCCGGTTTCCAGCGGTGAAATAAAATTTCAACGCTAAATGCAGCACCGTAAGCACTACGCAAACGACGGGTTAATGAGCCTTTTTCATAAACCCATGAGTGTACATCGGCAGGCAGTATTTGTTTTATGCCTGGGTGTTTGTTTTTCCAGTGCGGATCCTGGGTAAATAGAAAACTGTTCTTATGCACTGATTTTTATACCTCGGAATAAAGCGTGGTTTGACCTAGCCAGCGATCAATGATCGGCTGAATGGTGTGTGGATATTGACTGCAAATGATTTGGGCAGCAGCTTGTACGGGTTCGAGTAAATCGCTGTCTCGATTAAGATTGGCGATTTTTAATTGCATCATGCCTGTTTGCCGTGTGCCCATTACATCACCCGGTCCGCGTAATTCCAGATCTTTCTCGGCAATCACAAAGCCATCATTGCTGGCTCTTAAAACCCCAAGGCGGTGTCTGCTCATGTTGGATAAGGGCGTTTGATACATTAACAGGCAGTAACTTTCCTGAATGCCTCGACCAACTCTGCCGCGTAACTGATGCAGTTGAGATAAACCGAGTCGTTCGGCATTCTCAATGACCATTAAACTGGCATTGGGGACATCCACGCCCACTTCGATAACCGTGGTTGCAACTAATAAGTCGTACTCATGGTTTTTAAAACCTTGCATGACCGCTTCTTTGTCTGCTGCTTTCATTTTTCCGTGTACCAGTGCAATACGCACATCCGGTAAGGTTTGAGTTAGATATTCAGCGGTGTTTTCTGCGGCTTCGCATTGTAGAGCTTCGGATTCTTCAATTAAGGTGCAAACCCAGTAGGTTTGGTGTTTGTTGGCTGTCCATCGGTTGATTTTTGCAATAATATCTTCCCGTCGTTCAGACGGAATAACACAGGTTGTGACCGGTTTTCTGCCGGGGGGTAATTCATCAATAATCGAAATATCCAGATCTGAGTATTGCAACATCGCCAGTGTTCTTGGGATGGGCGTTGCGGTCATGACTAATTGATGGGGTCGGCGGTCTTGTTGTTGTCCTTTTTCTCTTAACGCAAGGCGTTGATGTACCCCAAAGCGGTGTTGTTCATCAATAATAATCAAGCCCAGATTATGAAAGATAACGCTATCTTGAAATAAGGCATGTGTGCCTATAATAATATTGGCAGAACCCTCTTCTATCGCGCTTAAAGTTTCTTTTCGGGCTTTCCCTTTGAGTTGTCCAGTTAAATAAACAATGCGTTTATTGCTGTTGTTGAACCAGTGTTTAAAATTATGTAGATGCTGTTCTGCCAGTAATTCGGTAGGTGCCATAATGGCAACTTGATATAGGGTTGATAAAGCTAATAAGGCGGCATAGGCTGCTACGATAGTTTTTCCTGAGCCGACATCACCTTGTACCAGTCTTAGCATGGGATGGTTTGATCTACAGTCGCGGGTGATTTCGCTAATGACTCGATTTTGAGCGCCTGTTAGCTGGAAGGGGAGGTTGCTTAGAAAGGTGTTGATTTTATCTTGATCAACGGTAAAAATCGGTGCCTGCCACTTTTTAACGGCCGCTTTGTTTTGAAGTAAAATGAGGTGGTGTGCTAATAATTCTTCAAAAGCCAAGCGTTTTAATGCAGGGGAATTGCCTTGTTGTAGTTGCGCTGCGGTGACTTGTTGTTCAGGTTGATGCAAGGTTTGCAGTGCTGCCTTAAGTGTAGGAAAATTAAATTTTGATAAGATGACTTGGGGTAGCCAGTCTGTCAGATCATTAGAGTGATCCAGGTAGTATGATAATGCTTGCTTGACCGCTTTTCCAAGCGTCGCTTGTCGTAAGCCTTCGGTTAACGGGTAGATGGGGCTTAAACAGGGTTCTGTAATATTATCTGTTGAATAAATGATTTTGTATTCGGGGTGGATTATTTCCAGTCCTCGATAGCCGTTACGAATCTCTCCAAAGCAACTGAGCAACGTCCCAGGGCTTAAATTGGATTGTTGTTTGGCAGTAAAGTGAAAAAATTTAAGTGATAGGTAGCCGGTTGGGTCGCTGATCCGGCAGACCAGGCTGTTTTTCCCTTTGACCAGTACTTCGCTATAGTCCACCGTGCCACAAATGAGTACGGACATCCCGGGGGTCAGGCTGTTTATGGGGTATATTCGAGTGCGGTCTTCGTAGCGATGCGGTAGGTGAAACAGCAAGTCTTTAACGGTGTTGATACCTAGTTTTTCCATGCGCCGGGCAGACTGAGGACCGACACCGGATAATGAAGCAACTGGTTGTGCCAGTGGTTCATGTATTTTCATGATTTATACGCTAGCTTGGGTATTCTTCTCTGATAACCATGATAGCATCCATTTCTACGCTAACACCTTTGGGTAATGCGGTAACACCAACGACTGCACGGGCAGGGTAGGGTTGAGCAAAATATTCACTCATGATGTCATTGACAATAGGAAAGTCAGAAAGCTCAGTTAAAAATACATTGAGTTTTACAATATCAAAAAAATCGCCCCCCGCAGCTTCCGCAACGGCTTTGAGATTGTTAAAAACTTGCCTGATATGCACAGAAATATCACCTTCAATAATTTCCATGGTCTCAGGAACTAATGGAATTTGTCCAGAAAGATAAACGGTCTCATTCACTTTAACGGCTTGTGAATAAGTGCCAATGGCTTGCGGTGCTTTATTCGTTGTGATGATTGTTTTTGACATTTTGATCTGCGTTTCCTAATTCTTAAATATGATTGCCTGGGTTAAAGGTTATGGAGAAAAATCCACAATCTTTTACATTCTATTGTTCTGGAATGAGCATTATTTTGCACAGTCACGGATGCGAAGTATATCATCCGTTAAACCGGTTACGCTTTAACGCGAGTAATCTTCAACACGATCAGTAGTTTTTTTAATTTACGTATGATACTGGCTAAATGCACTCTATTTTTAACGGTTAAGGTGATTAAATCAATAGAAACCTTGTCATCCTGGTCGGCAATGGTGACACTTTCAATATTAGACTCCATACTGGAAATGGTCGATGCAATGGTGGCGAGTGTGCCGCGCTGGTTGAGTAATTCAATTCTTAATTCAGTGGAAAATTCACCTGCAACTTCATTGCTCCATTCCACATCAATCCAGCTGGTTTGTTTTTTTCTCACTTCTTTACTATTACGGCATTCGGGGTGATGAACAACAATGCCTTTACCGGGGTTGAAAAAACCGGTGATGGGGTCGCCAGGAATAGGGTGGCAGCATTTTGCCAAGGTAATAACCATGCCTTCAGAACCTTTGATAATTAAAGGTGCGTGATCAGAGGATGTTTCTTCTAGTTTGAGTGCAGCATGAATGTCTTCTTGAGTCAGTCTTTTGGCAATAAGAATAGGCATTTTATTACCTAGGCCAATTTCTTCTAACAGTTCATCTAACGATTGCACTTTCATTACTTCAAGCAACTGCTGGATTCTGTCACTATCAATATCATCCAGTTTAATATTTAAGTTATCAAGTTCTTTTTCAAGTAAACGATGACCCAAAGTGGTCGCTTCTTTTTGCTGGAAATGTTTAAGGTAGTTTCTGATACTACTGCGCGCTTTGGCAGTAATGATATGATTCAACCATTGTGGATTGGGTTTCCCCCAGGATGCAGTAATGACTTCAACAGTCATACCGTTTTCAAGTTGGGTTTGCAGGGAAACCAGTTTTTTATCTATTCTGGCAGAGATGCAGGTATCGCCAATATCGGTATGTACGGCATAAGCAAAATCAACAATGGTTGCACCTCTAGGAAGTTTTATGATGTTGCCTTGCGGTGTGAAAACAAAAACTTCTTGAGGAAATAAGTCGACTTTAAGGTTGTCGATAAACTCCAATGAATCGCCCGCTGTTTTTTGCATTTCCAATAAATCACGTAGCCATTCATTAGCAAGTGCTTGCGAAGTATCACGGTTGGAATCTTTGGATTTGTACAGCCAGTGTGCAGCAATGCCAGATTCTGCCAGACGATGCATTTCATGGGTTCTAATTTGTATTTCTATGGGCACGCCATAAGGACTAATTAAAATAGTATGAAGTGACTGATAACCATTGCCTTTTGGAAGCGCAATATAGTCCTTGAATTTACCTGGGACAGGTTTAAATAGATTATGAACGCAGCCTAAAATACGATAACAGTCGTCAACACTGTCGCAATAAATACGAAAAGCATACACATCAAAAACATTGGAAAAAGGAATTTTTTGGCGTCGCATTTTTTTATAGATGCTAGCGACATTTTTTTCTCTGCCTGCGACATCAAATATAAGGCCGGTTTGATTGAGCCGGTTTTGAATTGCGCTTTCAATAGTGCTAACAATTTCTCGTCTATTGCCTCGCGCTTTTTTTACCGCGTCTTTAAGTACCTGATAGCGATGCGGGTATATCGCTTCTAAACAGAGTGCCTCTAGTTGGTGGCGTATGTTATTCATACTTAGGCGATTGGCTAAAGGAACATAAATTTCTTGCGTTTCTTTGGCAATGCGACGCCTTTTTACTGCAGGCATAGCGCCGAGTGTCTGCATGTTATGTAGGCGGTCGGCTAATTTAACTATAATGACGCGTAAGTCTTTAGCCATGGCTAACAGCATTTTTCTGACGTTTTCAGCCTGGGCTTCAGCGTGTGATTTATTGTCGAGTTTAGTTAACTTGGTAACGCCATCGACTAATTCGGCAACATTAGGGCTGAACTGTTCGCTTAATTGTTCTTTGGTCGCGGGGGTGTCTTCAATGACATCATGTAAAATTGCAGCAATAATACCTCGGGTATCCATGCGCATTTCGGCAAGGGATATAGCCACAGCAAGTGGGTGGCAAATATACGCTTCGCCACTTTTTCGGAATTGTCCCGAATGGGCATCTGCACCAAAGTGGTAGGCGCGGGTGATATTGTCTATGTGTTCTTGCGTTAAGTAACCAGCAATAATGGATTCTAATTGCTTGAATAATTTAGATTCGGGAGAATCTGTTTCAGCCGATGGATCTATGATGGCTACTTCCAGCATGATGATTAGTTGATGTCGGGGGTATTGGTTTGTGGTAATTCACCCGTATGGTGTAAAAGGTCGATGTTGTCTTCAGTGACGTGACCTTCTGCTATTTCACGTAAAGCAAGCACGGTATCTTTATCTTTACCACGAGGAATAAATTCGTCCGCTCCTTTTTCTAGTTGACGCGCTCTTTTACTGGCTAATAAAACCAGTTTAAAACGATTTTCAACATGTTCTAAACAATCTTCAACGGTAACTCGAGCCATTATAAAAACCTATTCAATTTGAATTAATCTCGCCTAATTATACTTCACCTGAAAATAAGGTTGATATAAAAGATAACTGGCTATTATATAAATAAAATGCTATTTAGGCAATTCTGAATTTTATAGAATTAAAAGTTGCAGCCATTTTGGAAGGGTGAGGAGTCGGGGGTTTTTGGTGTGAAAAATAGAATTTTAGACACGTGCATAAAATTTATTTCATGCACGTGTCTAATGTGTTAAGCGATTTCTGTCAAAGAATCCGCTTAATCAGGTATTACGTTCTTCTAAAATGGCTACAGCAGGTAATACTTTTCCTTCCAGAAACTCCAGGAAAGCGCCTCCACCTGTTGAGGTATAAGATACTTTGTCTTTAATATTGTATTTGTCAATAGCGGCCAAGGTATCACCACCACCCGCAATAGAGCAAGCAGGGCTCTCCGCAATCGCTTCTGCCATTGATTTTGTACCATTAGCAAATTGATCGATTTCAAATACGCCTACAGGACCATTCCATACAATAGTACCTGCTGATGCCAGGATTTTAGCGTATTGTTTAGAGGTTTCCGGGCCAATATCCAAAATTAAATCATCCTCAGCGACATCGGCAACATTTTTAACTGTTGCTACTGCGGTATCAGAAAATTCTTTGGCACATACCACATCAACCGGGACAGGAATATCAGAACCGGATTCTTTAGCTGCTGCCATTAAACGTTTTGCTTCATCTATTAAATCGGCTTCATAAAGTGATTTACCCACCGAATAACCTGCGGCTGCAATAAAGGTGTTGGCAATACCACCGCCAACAATTAACTGATCAACTTTAGTTGATAGAGATTCTAGAACAGTCAGTTTAGTGGATACTTTAGAACCGCCAACAATAGCAATTAACGGTTGTGCGGGTTGATTTAATGCGTTACCTAACGCATCAAGTTCATTGACTAACAGAGGGCCGGCACACGCAATAGGCGCAAATTTAGCAACACTATGGGTTGATGCTTGCGCTCTATGCGCAGTACCGAAAGCATCCATGACGAAAATATCGCATAAAGCGGCCATTTTCTTACCCAGATCATCATTGTTTTTCTTTTCGCCCACATTGAAACGGACGTTTTCACAAAGAACCACTTCACCGGCTTCGATGTTGATACCCTCTAACCAGTCTTTTTCCAGGCGGACAGGTTTTCCAAGTAATGTAGATAATTGTTCGGCAACAGGTTTTAAACTGGAGGTCTGATCAAATTCACCTTCGGTTGGGCGACCTAAGTGCGACATAACCATTACTGCAGCCCCGGCATCTAATGCTTTATTAATGGTTGGGACACTTGCTTGAATACGCAAGTCACTGGTGACTTTGCCGTCTTTAACCGGTACGTTTAAATCTTGACGAATTAGAACACGTTTACCCGATAAATCCAGATCAACCATTGATTTTACAGACATATTTATTTTTTCCTTTATCTTTTCATAGAGTGCAATTAGCTCTATTATAAAGTGTAATAAGAACAGAGGAAAGGTTCGAGGTACAAGAGCTTATATACTCGATGTTCAAGTTTTTATCACTTGGCTTTTTTAGTTGTTAGAGAATCAATAAGGTAGATGTATTTCTCATGCGGAGGTACTCTTGATACTGCGAGCAATACATAGTGTATAGCCCTTTGAATATACTGGGTTGCACGAATTTTTTAGAAGTCAATACTAAAAAACTTGAACATCGAGTATATAGTGATTTTTTATTGATCATAGGGTTAAAGCATCTACTACTTTTTACCTTGTACCCTTTATCTTGAACCTGCTGTTAATCCTCTTTCCACTTTATAGAACAGCCAATACTGGCAATCTGTTTTTTGGGGCCGTGAC
>CAYMPX010000031.1:0-16006 GCA_964392135.1 uncultured Methylomarinum sp. | reverse complement strand
AAATAAACCCCAACCATTTTGGGAACCGTAGTTTTTTAGATTTGAATTTTTGCTGCATTTTCACCCTCAAAAAACATTAAAATCAACCGAAGATCTACGCTGCCAACAGTCAGCTGAACCACCCTTGTTATGTTTTTTACGCTACCTTTATTAATTTCAATTCATCACGAATTATTTTTCGCAACATTACTTCTAATGATTTATTGTGGGCTTGAATATGTTCTCGTAAAGCCTCATTGATAAGCGTTTGATAATTTCCACCCCCTGCATTATTAACCTGTGTTTTAAAATGGTTAATAATATCTGCATCTAAGCGGATAGTAATTCGTACTTTATTTGGATCAGAGGGAACTACTGAGCCACGTTTTCCTTTACTGAAATCTTCACTCATAACTCAACCCTTTGTAATATTGTTTGATCTCTTTTTTATCTGCTTTTCGAGCCGATATAATGCGGATATTGTTTTCTCTGCGCTCAACATGAACTACAAATAAGATATTTAGTAAAGCTCCCATGCCTAAAGTTTTAAACCTTTGTTCATTATGGCAATTATCTTCAATGGTTAGTGCATATTCATCTTCTAAAGCAATAACTGCATCAGCAAATTCAACACCATGTTTTCGGATATTTCCAGCAGCCTTTAGTGAATCCCATTCATATTTCATGGATTCTAGTATATGCACATTTAGTGCACAAATCAAGATAAAATATAATTGTGCTTACTCTTGAAAACATAACGACTAAATCAGATGCCGCTGGCAGATGTTCGATGAACTCCGATAACGCACTGAATTTTTATATAAAATGACCTTTGAAAACGAACTGCGCTGCCAACGGTCAGCTGGATTTTTTTGTTATGCGACTTTTTTTTGTTCTATATCCCATCCAGGAAAAACAAGTACAGCAGGATGAACCTGTAATGCCCTTGCTAGAACTTTTGCTCTCTCCACTCCTAAGTTTACTTTATCATGCTCAATAGCTGAAAGTGTCGATTGTGGGATACCAGTAAGAGTTGATAATTCATTCTGGCTGAGTCCTTGAAACTCACGCATAATACGAACAGACTCACCGATAGAAACTTTTTCTCTAATTGGAGACTCTTGATAATCTTTCATATTATTTCTTCCTATAATCATGTGCAGTTATTCTAACAACCCGTACAAAAAACTGCTCATTTTCGATTTTATAAATAACTCTATATTGAAGATTAAGGCGTGATGACCTATGTCCTTTCCACTCCCCAACCAAAGACTCATCATTAAAGCCCTTAATCTGCTTTAACCCATTTGGACCAGAAATTGATACGATGTCTTTCCATTTTTCATATCGTTTCAAAATCTCTGTTGGTAATGAGTTAATTTTCTTTATAGATTTTTTATATTCTCTTTGCCCTCGTTTCCACGCTCCCGCGTCACTACCATTCAGTTAAGGCAAAAACCGCAGGATGTGCTGAGGTACGAAGCGCATCTTTGTGTCATTGATGCGCTTCTCTTCTTATCGTCAGCACATCCTACGCAAAACTCTTAATAGCAGTGAAGCTCCCGCGATGACCACGGATGGTTGGAGTGTCGCCGTTGTCGGGAACATTCGGCGACCGTGGGAATGAGAAATTTTCAAGCCCGTACCTAGGTGAAAATATCATCATCAATAATTGTGTGCATTACAGTCAGTGTATTTTGCCCTATGGGAAAGTCGGCACCTATAGGGTCGGTTATTTCTAAAAAAAATGTTTCATCACTTTCGCTGATGGTATCTGCCATAATTTCAATTGCTATCGCCGTACTGGTTTTACCTGCTTCGATAGTGGCTATACCCGATACAGCAACGAAGTCGACCCCTGCGGTTGCTGTTCCCTCCCGCGTTTTATAGGCAACCGAGGTATTGATTAATAAAGGCGAATCAAGTGAAATTAAAAAATAATTGATATGATTTTCATTCCCTTCCGTAGGCATAACTATCACTTCTTCGGGCGTTGTAGGAATGGGGGTTGTATATATTGCAGTCAAAACGGTTTGATCCAGGAACTGCAGTCGCTCTATTCCTGTTAAACTGTCGATACCTTCATTTCCAGTAGAGGTGATAATCAATTCTCCAGAACTTTGCGCTTGTACATTATATTGACTTAACAAGCCTTGATAAATAGCGGTATCATTTCCCTCACCACCGATTAAAGTATCACTGCCTTGTCCACCCGTTAGCTGGTTATCGGCTGCATTACCCGTTAACAGATCATTTTCCTTACCACCAATAACATTTTCAATAACAACATCGAAAGCAATCGCTATATTATCGGTTGCTGCGGATACAACAATACCCTGACGTGAGTCATCCCAGGTTTCTTTTATACCTATAGAACTAAATTTACCGGCATTAAGATCAACTTTAAGCGCTGTCGTTTGATTGGATAAGTCAAAAGTATCATTGCCTCCTGCATCCCAAATTGCCTTAAACTCTACTTCAGTGGCACTGAAGGTATAAATATCATCTCCAGCACGCGTGGTCATATTTTTTCCATATAAATACTGAATCGCCTGTATGTCATACAACATAGGCACTGTCGCTTGAACTGGATAGAATGAATAGCCCCCGTTATTACTTCGAATAAAGGTATCGCCTACACCCGTATGGTCTTTTTCTGCCATTACGGTATATTGCGTCGTGTTTTCAGCACCTGTTAAAACAGCTCCATTATCTGTATTGGCATCAAAAGGGTGAGCCAAGCCAAGCGCATGACCTATTTCATGCAAATAGGTCTGATAACCAAAAGAACCCGGGAGATAAGTCCCTCCAGAATTTATATCCAGCCAAATATCACCGGCTTCCGTTTCTGACCCTGGAACATAAGCCCACGCAGCTACGCCAGGGGTATTCGTTACAACTTGACTAAAGGCAATACGGATTTCGCCGTATGTCTGAACATCCGCCACCTCTGTGAATTGAATATTAGCAACCTCAGACCATGCTGCCAAGGCACTCCGAAAAGAGTTACTCTGAGACGCATTTAAAGCACTCCAGCTTGATGGCTCACCACCCAAATAATTAGCTACCCAATAAGCTTTCCCTTCTGGAATACTGTAAGTTAAGTCTGTACTAGCACCTGGCTGTATTCCCCATTGCCGTCCTACAAGCAATGCATCAATCGTATTATTACCCGAAACAGGTGTTTTAATATTACTTGCCATATAAATTATTTCCAGGATTTCTGTATATTACTTTCTCCATATTACCTTTACGGCTACCAACTTAAGACGGGACAGGTTTTCACCATGAAGGGCATGAAGTTAATGAAGAAAAAATTAAACCTTCATGGTAAAAAATAACCGCGTCTTGAGTTTATATTGTCTTTGGTGTTGCATTTTAAATTTAGAGTCTATTTTTCTAACATTTCAGGTAAAGGTTTAGGCCCTTTTAATTGAGGATGAAGTTGCTTGTCTGATATAACGATTGCAGTATGCATCCAGGTCAATGAAATGGCTACAATGGCAAACAGCAGCATAAAACAACTGGTCCAAATCCCAATAAGATCATTCATTAAGCCAAAACAGATGGGTAATATAAAGCCACCCAGTCCACCGATTAGCCCAACTAAACCACCTACAGACCCCACATGACCCGGATAATAAACCGGAATGTGCTTATAAACGGCTGCTTTACCTAATGACATAAAGAAACCAAGAATAATGGTTAAAATAACAAAAGGCACTAAACCGATAGCAATAGTGAAGTTAATGGGGCCTTTAATACCGTGTACGCTGTAATCTGTCGCGGGGTAAGATAAAAAGAATAAACAAGTTAAACAGCTGATAAAGGTTAGGTACATGACTTTTCTAGCCCCAATTTTATCTGACATCCAGCCGCCTAATGCTCTAAAAATACTGCCGGGTAATGCGTAAGCGGCTGCCAACATTCCTGCGGTTTGAATTTCCAGACCATAAACCCCCATATAGTAACGGGGTAACCATAGGGCAAGTGCGACATAAGCACCAAAAACAAAGAAGTAGTAGCTTGCAAAGCGCCAGACTCGTAGATGTTTTAAAGGCTCCAGTTGCATTAAGGCAGGTTTTACTTTTTCACCACGTTCTTTTCTTGCTTTAGTTGCCGGGTCTTCTTCGGTGGTAAACCAAAAGATAATTGCCATTACAAAGAGTACAACGGAATAAATTTTTGCTACATTTTCCCAGCCATAAGCAACTAATAGAAAAGGCGCGCCAAAGTTAGTTACTGCTGCCCCTACATTACCCATACCAAAAACACCGAGTGCCGTTCCTTGATGTTGACTGTCATACCAGCGTGACACATAGGCAATGCCTACTGCAAATGAGCCACCCGCCAGACCAACCCCCAATGCGGCTACTAAATACATTTCGTAGCTTGAAACGGTTGATAATAACCAGACGGCAACGGATGTGGTTAACATTAAACAAAAATAAACAATACGACCACCGTATTGATCCGTCCATATACCGAGGAAAATTCGACTCAAAGAGCCAGTTAATATAGGTGTCGCAACCAGTAAGCCAAATTCAGTATCATTAAGCCCCAGATTTTGCTTGATTTTAATCCCGATAATGGAAAATATGGTCCAAACAGCAAAACATACCGTAAAGGCTACGGTGCTGACAGCAAGGCTTTTGGTTTGCTGGCCACTACTGATACCGTCAAGTTCGTGCATAAATATCTCCTGGTTATAGTATTAACGTGTTGATTTTAGTGTTTTCTATGTTGCATTTCTTTAGAGTCCGGATTTTTCTCTGTATCACCTGAATAAAGTGAATTATTTTTGGGACCTGTTACATTTAATATTCCCCAGGCACCTCTGTCGATACGCGTTAAAGCATGGTCAACCAATACATAGTTTCCTGGATAGTCAACTTTAAACTCAACCATACTTGCACCACCCGCGGGGACTAATGTGGTTTGTACATTTTTAAGTGGATTGCTGATGGCAGCTTCTGGAAAAACTTTATCAAATATCTCACCGATAATATGGAATGATAATACTTTTGCTACGCCTGCATTACCTACAAAAATTCTTATTTTATCTCCGACTTTAGCATTTAATTGACCCTCTTTAACCAGTGCGCCTGTTTTACCATTAAAAATAATGTACTCAGGGCGCTCATCAATCATTTTTTGGCTGTTAAACTTTTGAAAGCCTTTTTTACCTATTCTTCCCTGCGTATAAAGTTCACCTTGCATTACATAATATTCATGATCAACTTTAGATAGCCCCTGTGGTGGCTCGACTAATATTAAGCCATACAAACCATTAGCAATATGGGTCGCTGCATTGCCTGATGAACAGTGATAAACATATAAACCCGCTGTGCTTGCTTTAAAGCGAAGTGTTTTGGTTTCACCTGCCTCTACTTTTGTCACTGCAGCACCACCGCCCGGGCCTGTGACAGCATGTAAATCAATAGAGTGGCTGTGGCTACTGTTTTTATCATTATGTAAGTTAAGTTCGACGCTATCACCTTGGCGTACCCTTAGGAATGGGCCGGGAACCGTTTCATTGAAGGTCCAGTAATGATAAGAAATTCCTTCTGCAATATTAGATATAACTTCTGTAACTTCAAGGTTAATAACGACTTTTTTAGATTGATTTCTATTTAATGGTTTCGGTAAATCAGAGGGTGATTTACTAATATCTTTAATTTTTTTATAGTCAGCAGGCTTAACTTTCATGCTGTGCAGATAGTTATCACCGGGTCCAAAATGTGTTATTTGCTTTTCTGAATGTCTGAGGGAGTTATGTTTGCTGCTTTCGCTTGCTTGTATGGGCAAAGCCATAGAGTAAGTGATAAGTAGTATTGAAGTGGCTAATAGGCTTTTTACACTTGTGTTATTCGTTTTCATAATGAAGTTCCCTAAGGTGTTTGGTTTCTTACGGATTTATAAGGTTTAAGCTACCGGGAATAGGAGTTTTATAACGTGTGTATTCCCAAATGTCTTAATTCAGCCATTTTTCCCCCCGCCTGAGCTATTTGATCAGTTGTTAGTATTTTTTTGATTTGTGGTGAGAAGTCTTCATCTTCGCGGGTTAAATGTTCTCTTAGTATTTTTTCAAACGCAATGGCTTGGTGTAATAAGTGATCAACATTGGTGATTTTTTCGGGATTACTCAGTCTTTTAGCTAATTCATTCCAGACTGTTTCAATTTCTTCATGATCCAGCATTAAGCGTTCAATCATACCGATGATCAGGCTTGATTGGTTGACTAATAATGGAAATAAGGCTTCTTCTTCATCTTTATGATGTAAATGGGTGGCGTGGGAATAATGGC
Source organism: uncultured Methylomarinum sp. (assembly GCA_964392135.1). Classification (GTDB taxonomy): domain Bacteria; phylum Pseudomonadota; class Gammaproteobacteria; order Methylococcales; family Methylomonadaceae; genus QPIN01. The sequence continues at coordinate 9,720 of CAYMPX010000031.1, read as the reverse complement.
AGTACATAGCCATACATTGATTGGCTAAGTCTTCATTCATACCTTGTTGTTTAATTTGTTTGGCAAGTGTGACTAAATATTCTCCTCGGACTAAAAAATCCTGGTGATAATCTTGTAAGACTTGTAAGCCGTTAGAGAAGTTTTTAGCAGGGTCGGTAAATTTAAATTCCATAAAATTTGTGTGTTGTGAAGCATGCAGGATGGGTAAAGGCGAAGCCGTGCCCATCAATTGATGGGTACTGTCTACAGAAGTCCATATTTGCTCCTGCGTGCGCCACTACTGCCATCTGTGGCATCATGCAATATCTGCATTCACCCTATCCATGTGGAAGATTTGCCCATCCTTTGTTGGGGTTGATGTTATCTTTGTTTTACAAATTTAGTCCGTACAATCTGGTAAGGTCTGAACATGTAGCTTAAAGGCATGCTCCAGACATGCACCAAACGACTAAAAGGAAATAAAAAGAACACCGACATACCTAAAAATAAATGCAGTTTGTAGATGAATCCTACATTTTCCAGCATAGACGCATCTACATTAAGTGATAATGTTGCTTGTGCCCATTCTGCCAAAGCAATCATTGTGGAGGTATCACCATTAAAAGCATGGTAGATAGACACAGGAATCGTTAATAAACCCACGCCTAAAGTAACAAGTATCCAGTCAAGAATAAAAATATCCATAAAACGACTGTTAGCTCTGACTCTTGGATGGTACATACGGCGTTTCCATAAAATAACACCGCCCATCATGCACAAAGAGCCAAAAGCAGCGCCTGCACTAATAGCAACAATTTGGTGGGCCATGTCAGAGACACCCATGGCTAAAAACCAGGAATGCGGGGTAACTAACCCTGCAAAATGTCCTAGAAAAAGGGCTAATACACCTATATGAAAAAGAATGCTGCCTTTTTGCAGCTGTTCTTTTTCAAAAATCTGGCTGGAATCTGCCTTCCAAGTGTATTGCTCTCTATCAAAACGAATCAAACTGCCGACAAAAAATGTAGTCAGGGCGATGTAGGGATAAATCCCGAAGAGTAGGTTGTGTAAGTTCATAATGAGTCCTATGCTGCAATATCTGCTACATGACCATGACGTTCCACCATTCTGACCAGTGGCGCGTATGGACTTTCATTTTTTTCAAGATTACTGGCGATAATGTCTGCTGCCTGCGATGTTTGTTGCAAAAAACCGTGTGCACTTGCTTGATCATCCATGGTCGAGACATATTCCAGAATCAGAGGTAGATAATCGGGTAATTCACCATCACTGATCTCAAAACCGGTTGATTTATAAAGTTCTGCCAGTTCAATCAGGGCAGGCCCTCGATCCCGGTCTTGTTCATCAAATAAATGATAGGTCAGATACAGTGAGTTTTCGGCCGTCATATCAAAGTTATTCACGTATTCTGCCTGAAACTTAGTGAGTGATAAGTTAGCTGCCCAGAGGGTGAATCCGTTGAGAATTTTCTTGTCTTCAGTCGCTAGATTAGGTAATTCAGCAATAAGTTGGTTAATCTCATCCCAATGAGCTATTAAATTTTTGCTCGGATATTCCAATAAAATGGAAAGTACCTTGTAGATTTGGGTCATACTTTCTCCTCATCAGAACGCTTGGCTGCCGGGTGATAACGTACAAATTCCAGCGTATTTTCGGTTTTTGTACGTTTATCAGGGAATAACGAGGCATTCGGGCTGATACTGCAACCGTCATTACCAAAGCTGAAACCATTTTGCCCTTGAAAGCTATGAAAATCTTCCTGACGTAGTTCTTCATGGCTGGTTGGAATCACAAAGCGGTCTTCGTAATTGGCAATCGCCATATAACGATACATTTCACGGACTTGCTCTTCATTTAAGCCCACTTCTTCCAGTACAGCCAAATCAGTTTTACCTTCAACATTTAATGAACGATAAAAACTACGCATGGCAATCATGCGTTTTAAGGCATCGACAACGGGTTTCTCATCACCTGCTGTAAACATATTAGCCAAATACTTCATAGGTAAACGCAAGTTTTCTATGCTTGGAATTGCACCATCTGACATGGTTGATAGATTGCCTTGGTCAATTTGTGATTGCACAGGTGATAGAGGCGGTACATACCAAACCATAGGTAAAGTACGGAACTCAGGATGTAATGGAAAAGCCACTTTCCAGTCCACGATTAATTTATAAATCGGCGATTGACGCGCTGCTTCCATCCAGGACTCTGGAATTCCATCTTCTTTGGCTTGTTTAATCACTTCAGGATCATTAGGATCAAGAAATAGATCAAGTTGTGCCTGGTATAAGTCCTGGTCATTTTCTACCGAAGCTAACTCTTCAATACGGTCTGCATCATAAAGCATCACGCCGTTGTAACGAATACGACCTACACATGATTCTGAACAGACAGTCGGTAGACCTGACTCAACACGAGGATAACAACCGGTACATTTTTCAGCCTTACCCGATTCCCAGTTATAGAACATTTTTTTGTAGGGACATGCACTGATACACATACGCCAGCTACGGCATTTGTCCTGGTCAACCAGAACAATACCGTCCTCCTCACGTTTATAAATAGACCCGGAAGGGCAGGCAGCAACACAGGCAGGGTTAACACAGTGGTTACACATGCGCGGTAAATACATCAGGAAGGTTTGTTCAAATTCACCATAAACCTGTTTTTCCATGTCGCTAAAGTTGGTATCCTGGCTGCGATGTTTAAATTTACCGCCTAGATCATCTTCCCAGTTTGGACCCCATTCGATTTTTTCCATGCGTTGACCATCAATTAAAGAGCGAGGTCTTGCTGTGGGTGTAGCTTCTAGTAAATCACTGTTTTGCAGTACGGCATAATCATAGGTAAAGGGTTCGTAATAATCATCAATCGTCGGCATATTCGGATTCATGAAGATATTTTTTAAAATATTACGGCGGCTGCCTGATTTTAATTGCAGTTTACCGTTGTGTAATTCCCAACCACCATTCCACTGCTCCTGATCTTCCCAGTTTTTTGGGTAACCTATACCCGGTTTAGACTCAACATTATTAAACCAGGCATATTCCATTCCTTTACGATTAGTCCAGACATTTTTACAAGTCACTGAACAGGTGTGGCAACCGATACATTTATCGAGATTCATCACCAGTGAAAAATTTGCTCTTACTTTCATTGTTTATTTCTCCGACTCATCTGTGCAGGCATAAGGTGCTTGTGGCACGCCTTCTGGATTCAGCTGTTGTTCTTTTTCAGCGGTTAACGGCTGTTCCAGCCACTGAATATCCTGATCCTCAATTTTATGCAAGATGACATATTCATCACGTTGTGAACCAATGGTTCCATAATAGTTAAAACCGTAACTTAATTGCGCATAGCCACCAATCATGTGGGTGGGTTTAACCGTGATACGCGTCACACTGTTTAAAATACCGCCGCGTTTACCGGTGGTATTGGAGCCTGGTACGTTCACGTTTTTTTCCTGAGCGTGATACATCATCGCCATACCATCAGGAATACGTTGACTAACAACGGCTCTGGCAATGGTAGCCCCATTAATATTAAGTGCTTCTACCCAGTCGTTATCTTCAATCCCTGCTTTTTCGGCATCGGTTTCAGAAATCCAAAGGTGGGGCCCACCACGAGACAGAGTCAACATGCGTTGATTGTCTTGATAGGTACTATGGATACCCCATTTGCTATGTGGGGTAATCCAGTTCAGTTTTAAATGCGGTTTATCTCCCACTTTCTTCATCATCTCAGCCGTTGACAACATATCAACCGCTGGTTTGTAGGTACAGAAGCCTTCACCAAAATCACGCATCCATTGATGATCTTGATAGAACTGAGCACGTCCCGTTAACGTACGGAAAGGGATGTGTTCATGAATGTTAGTGTAACAAGCGTTATAACTGACCTTTTCAGACTCAATACCACTCCAGGTAGGTGCAGTAATAATCTTGCGTGGTTGTGCTTTTATATCACGGAAAGTGATTTTATCGTCTTCACGGGGCAGTGCCAGATGGGTATGATCTACCCCTGTTTTCTTGCCTAAGGCTTTCCATGATCTAACTGCGACTTCACCATTGGTTTCAGGAGCCAATGCCAAAATAGTTTCACAAACACTAATATCATCTTCTAAAGACGGCATACCTTTAGTAATACCTTCTTCTTTAATGGTGTAGTTAATTGCTTTTAAATGCTCATATTCTTTCTCTGTATTCCAGTCTATGCCTTTAATATTGTTACCTTGTTTAGGTAATAAAGGGCCTAAGGCGGTGTATTTTTTATAAGTATTAACAAAGTCACGTTCAACCACTTTCAATACAGGCATTGTTTTACCTGGTACAGGCTCGCATTCTCCACGTTTCCAGTCTTTAACATCCATGGCTTGAGCAAGCTCTGCCGGGGTGTCATGAAGCAGCGGTAAAGCCACCAAATCTTTTTGCTTTTCTAAATGTTTTTCTGATAACTCAGAAAATGTTTTAGCCAGGGTTTTAAAGATTTGCCAATCAGAACGTGATTCCCAACCTGGGTCAACGGCTTGTGTTAATGGATGGATAAAGGGGTGCATATCAGTGGTATTTAAATCGTTTTTCTCATACCAGGTGGCAGTGGGTAAAACGATATCTGAATAAGCGCCAGTGGAATTTAAACGGAAGTTAATATCAACCATTAAATCCAGTTTGGCGATCGGTGCATCTTTATGCCATTTTATTTCCTGACCTTCTGCTTCTGGAAGCACATCTTGCATCACACCATTTTGAGCACCCAGCAAATGTTTAAGGAAATATTCATGTCCTTTGGCGCTACAACCAATCAGGTTGGCACGCCAGACAAATAAGTTACGTGGGTGATTTTCTGGCGCATCGACATCTTCTGAAGCAAAGGCAATATCACCTGATTTAAGCTGTCCAACCAGGTAGTCTGCTACGCCTTTTTCATCCGTTGCACCTGCGGCTTCTGCATCTTTAACAATATCTAATGGGTTTTTATTAAAGTGTGGAGCAGAAGGCAACCAGCCCAAACGTTGAGAAACGACATTGTAATCAGCCAGATTATGACCCTTATAATTAGCTTGAGCGGTTGACGCTAATAACGCATCGGCTTCTAGTTTTTCATAACGCCATTGGTCAGTATGGAAATAGAAATAGGTTGTGCCATTCATATGACGGGGTGGCTTTTGCCAGTCGAGTGCAAAAGCAACAGGCGCCCAGCCCGCTTGCGGACGTAGTTTTTCTTGTCCCACATAATGACACCAGCCACCACCACTTTGACCTATACAACCACACATGTGTAATAAGTTCATAATGGCACGGTAATGCATATCATTGTGATACCAGTGGTTAAGTCCCGCGCCTAGAATAACCATGGATTTTCCCATGGTTTTTGATGCATTGTCTGCAAACTCACGACCACTGCGGATAATATCAGCTTGTTTTACCCCTGTGATTTGTTCTGCCCAGGCGGGTGTATTAGGGATGCTAGCATCATCATAACCTTTTGCAGCGCTGCCACCTAAGCCACGGTCTAAACCGTATTGTGCCAGTTGTAGATCAAAAACAGTGGCAACGAAAACATCTTTACCATTCAGCTTGACTTTTTTAACGGGTACTTTCCGCTTCATCGGAATATCAACACCCGTCTGGAAGTCAGGAAATAACACATCAGCTATATCGTCTTTATCAGATATTAAACTCAGACGTGGTTTAGTATTTTTTCTGCCTTTTTTGGAAACCAAGTTCCATTTGCCTTCTTCACCCCAGCGGAAACCAATTGAACCATTAGGCGCAATAATATCGCCTGTTTTTTCATCAATAACAACAGTTTTCCAATCAGGATTATTATCTTCCCCCAAAGAACCATCAAAATCAGCCGCACGTACAAAACGTCCACCCACATACGATTTTTTATGCTTATCCAATACAACGAGCATGGGCATATCAGTATAAGTACGGGCATATTCTTCAAAATAAGCATCTTGCTTATCAATAAAGAATTCTTTTAAAGCAACGTGACCCATCGCTAAAAAGATGGCAGCATCAGTACCTTGTTTGGCAGGCATCCACAAGTCAGCAAATTTAACGTATTCTGCATAATCCGGTGATATAGCAACAATCTTGGCGCCTTTATAGCGTACTTCTGAGTAGAAATGCGCATCAGGTGTTCGTGTCATCGGTAAGTTAGAACCTGCAACCACGATATAAGTTGAGTTATACCAGTCTGCTGATTCAGGTACATCGGTCTGTTCACCCCAGGTTTGTGGTGAAGCCGGTGGTAAATCACAGTACCAGTCATAAAATGATAAGCAAGCACCACCGATTAGAGATAGATAACGACTGCCCGCTGCGTAACTAATCATTGACATGGCTGGAATAGGGGAGAAGCCGGCTATTCTATCGGGACCATGCTCTTTAATAGTGTAGATGTTAGATGCTGCAATGATTTCTGAAACTTCTTCCCAGTCAACACGAACGAATCCACCCAATCCACGAACTGCGGTATATTTTTTACGCTTTTCAGGATCTTCCTGAATTGCTGCCCATGCTTCAACAGGGTCTTTGCCTGTAGCACGTTCCTCTCTATATAAAGAAACTAGACGTTCACGAATAAGCGGGTGTTTTACTCTTAATGGACTATATAAATACCAGGAGAAACTCGCACCACGCGGACAACCACGCGGTTCATGGTTAGGCATGTCCGGTCTCGTTCGAGGGTAGTCAGTTGCTTGCATTTCAAAAGCAACCAAACCATTTTTAACATGAATATTCCACGAGCAACTGCCGGTACAATTTACTCCATGGGTAGAACGAACGACTTTATCAAAACGCCAGCGGTTACGGTAACCGTCTTCCCATTGGCGATCTTCATTAGTAACTATGCCGTGACCACCTGAAAAAGTGGACTGAACTTTTTTGAAAAAGCTTAGACGGTCTAAAAAATGACTCATCGTGGTTTTCTCCTGTTAATTTGGTTGTTATCAGTGGAGCGCAGGCTTTAGCCTGCTTTTATTGCAGAGAGCAGGCTAAAGCCTGCGCCCCTAACTATTGTATATTCCGTAAAATCTTGAATCTTTATCTTTTAAATTTGCTTTGCTAGCATTGTTTTTTATATATCCATAAACGGTATTAAAATGCTTTTCATTTCGAACTGCTTTATCAAAATAAGACTTTTCCCAGAAAATTCCTTTTCTTGAAAGCAGTTTGTTGATTTGAAATGCTGTGCTGCCTTTAATTTTTTGCATGATAATACGCAATTCTTGCTTTTGCTGAATTAATAAATGTACATGATTTGGCATAATGCTGACGGCAAGTAAAGTATAAAAATCAGGCTCTAAAGATTGAATATAAGTAATCAGCATATTAATAATCTCATCATTTAAATAGCAACCTTTATTTGATTGATCGCAATATTTATCAATTTTCATTTGTCTTTCAGAAGCACTTAAATCCAACATCTTGGAAAGTTTCTGTAAATACGGGTCAATGCTGTCTTGTGTTCGAAAAGTAATGAATTGATAAGCCTCTTTTTTACTGTAATGATGCAAACTTTTTTGGATCATAATATATGAAATTGGGGCGCAGGCTTTAGCCTGCTTTGTACGAAGAATGCAGGCTAAAGCCTGCGCCCCAGAATCCTATGGGTTATAAAACTCACCGTCTTTGCGCAAGTAGAACCACCAGTTAATCATGATGCAAACCACATAAAATGCAGCAAAGCCCATTAAGGCAACTTCGGGTGTGGTAGCTTTGATTTGTTCGCCAAATACTTTAGGAATGTAGAAGGCACCGTAAGCAGCAACAGCCGATGTCCAGCCTAATACAGGGCCTACCTGTTCTTTTGGAAATACCTGAGAAATAGTTCTAAAAGTAGAACCATTACCAATGCCTGTTGCGGCAAATAATATCAAAAATAAAATCAGGAAGGGAACAAAGAATTCTTCTGGTGTTGCCGAGTTATAGGCGGATTTCATGTAGTAAGCGACACCTCCCGCACTCAGAACCATAACGAATGAGCAAATATGAGTCACCCAGGCACCGCCAAATTTATCCGCAATTATTCCACCTACAGGACGAATTAAAGCACCAATAAATGCCCCCGTCCAGGCATACATTAATGCACTAGGGCCATTCGGGTTAGGAATGTCATGATTCATAACGCCATCAACTAGCAGATGCTGGTAGCCAAAAATAACTTTAATAGCTAATGGGAAACAAGCGGCAAAACCGATGAAAGAACCAAAGGTCATGGTGTAAATGATGCTCATTATCCAAGTATGTTTATTATCAAAAATTTTATATTGACGTTCAAGACTTTCGCCAATTTTGCCGGGAATTATTTTTAATAATGAAACGGTAAGAGCAATGACAATAAATAGTGCAATTTCTTTAGGTACATTAAAGCCAGAACCATGCACTGTTTCAGGCAAAATCAGCCATAAGCCAAAAATGGCACTAAGAAAACTGATTGATAACATGCCAGTAATCATGCCAAAACTCATTACTGAGTTACTGATATTGGGTGATACTTGTTCAGTACGGATGTTATTCATACCAAACCAACCAAGAAATGCCAGAGGCACAAGAAAGATTAACCAGATAATACCCGAATTTTGAATAAAGGTTTCTGTACCTGCCGGGATTTTTCCTACCAGAGTGCCAGAGGTGGTTTGTAAGATCATGGAATCACCGCCTAATGCACCAAATAAACCGAAGGTCATTGATAGCGGGATTAGGATTTGCATGGTGGTTACACCAAAGTTACCCAAACCGGCATTAAGTCCTAAAGCTAAACCTTGCATTTTTTTAGGAAAGAAAAAACTGATGTTAGACATGGATGAGGCAAAATTTCCACCACCAAAACCCGATAATAGTGCGAGAATCTGAAACACCCAGAATGGAGTGCTTTTATCTTGTAATGCAATACCTGTACCTAATGCAGGTATCATTAATAGTGCAGTGGTAAAGAAAATAGTGTTTCGGCCACCACATAAACGAATAAAGAAACTGCTGGGAATACGTAAGGTTGCCCCCGTCAATCCCGCAATTGCCATTAAGGTAAATAATTCTGATTTCTCATAAGGAAACCCCAGATTTAGCATTTGTACAGTAATAATTCCCCAGTATAACCAAATAGCAAATCCGCATAATAGGCTGGGGATGGAAATCCACAGATTACGGTTGGCTATTTTCTTGCCTTCAGACTCCCAAAACGCTTCGTCTTCGACATTCCATTTTTGTAGATCAGACATATTGCTATAACCCTCACGATTGTTAATGAATCTAGCTGCTAGTATACGCTTGTTAATAGTAGTTAAACCAGTAGTAATAGGGGATTTGGGGTTTTTTTTTTACGTTAATAATTTAGCTGTTCTTTTGATTTTAAATGGTATTATTTTCGCGTAGAATAGATAGATGGCTAAGTGTTTTTTTATTATTTAAGGTGGTTTAAATGTCTGAATTTAAAAAATATAAATGTGAAACCTGTGGTCATATTTATGATGAAGAAAAAGGGGATCCTGAAACGGGAATCAAACCAGGAACTTTTTGGAGCAATGTGCCTGAGAGCTGGGAGTGTCCAGATTGCGGTGCTTCAAAAGACATGTTTGTAGCAATAAGTTAGTTATTTTTTCGTAACTACTCAGCCCTTACCTTGTGGTTCAAAATAAACAGGACACAACATATAGTGGTTATTGCTGATTTGGAGTGCGTTTATGCTGATTTTCAATGTTTTTAT
>CAYMPX010000030.1:0-16385 GCA_964392135.1 uncultured Methylomarinum sp. | reverse complement strand
GAGATTAATAAAGATGATATGAGAGAGATTGAGGTCAGTAAACAGCTCAATGTATTTCAATCACAGCTTGGCGCGATGCAGTCTCAAATTGCCACATTTAGCGAGGATATTGCGGGGAAAGATAGTCACTTTACCAAAACATTAGCGGACTTTTCTCAGTTACATTCAGAAAAGCTGGAGAGTACCCGTAAAGATTTAGGCGCAGAGATTACTCAGCTTAAACGCCAACTGGGTAAAACCAGAGGCGATTGGTTAATTGCTGATGCTGAATATTTATTAAGTGTTGCTAACCAAAGGTTACATTTGATGAGCGATGTCAAGACCACGCGTATGGCATTAGAAGCAGCGGATCAACGATTAAGAGAAAGTGGTGACAGCGCGGCATTTAAAGTCCGGGGACAAATAGCCAAAGAGATTGCCAGTTTACAGGCTGTAAAACAAGTTGATATCGTTGGCATCTATGCTTCAATTCAGTTGTTAAAAGATAATGTAGAAAAGTTAGCGGTTATACTGCCTTACGCAGGCAAGCCGTTGACTGAGTCAAAACAGATCCATGATCATGATAAAGCACAAGAATCTGAGCATGGTATATTGAGTTCAGTGTTACATTTGCTGGAAGGTTATGTCACGGTAAAACATTCTGACCAGCCTGTTACCGCAATATTAACCATGGAAGAAGTTGAATTTATCAGGCAGCAACTGGGTGTAAAGGTGGAAATGATTAAAATTGCCTTGGTTCAGCAGAATGATGCGCTGTACAAAGCGAGTATTGCAGATACTCAGCAATGGTTGAATGCAAATTTTACCAAAAATACGCAAGCCAAGCGTTTTTTGACAGCATTGCAGAAATTGGATAGGCTTCAATTGAGTAGCCAGCTTCCCGATGTGAGTCAGTCATTGAAAATGTTGAAAGATATTACAAAATTGCGCTTGGAAACAGATAAAGCACAGATAAAGCAAGAGACAAAAGTATTAGCGCCTAAGGTGATTATGAGACCTAAAGTGTCCGTTATAGAGCCAGAAGTTAAAGTAATTGTCTCTCCTGTCGCACAATAAACAAGAGCATAGTAATGAAAAATATAATCTATTTTCTAGGGTCTCTTACGGTTGCGATAGCAGTAGCTTTTTTTATTCATGGCTGGTTAACTGAGTATAATGATCCCGGTTATGTATTGATTGGTTTTGGGCAGTGGTCGCTGGAAACCTCGTTGGTTTTTTTTGCGGTCTCTCAAGTCGTTGCCTTTTTTGTGCTTTATTTACTTTTTAGGTTGTTAGGTATTTTATTACGATTTCCAGGCAAGTTAAAAAATAAAGGGAAAAACATTAAGTTTAATCGTTCTCAAGAAGCATTAATTGCAGGTCTGGTTGATTCAGCCGAAGGTAATTGGGAAAAAGCAGAAAAAATATTAATTAAGCATGCCTCTAATAGTGGCGCGCCTTTATTACATTATTTAACGGCGGCGAGAGCAGCACAATCGCGTGGTGCTATAGAGAAAAGAGATGAGTATCTTAGGAAAGCCACCGAGCAATCAGGTGAATCGGATATTGCTGTAGGTTTAACGCAAGCTGAGTTACATTTATCTTCCAATCAATTTGATCAAGCGCTAGAAACCTTAACTAAATTACACTCAATAGATTCAGGGCATGCCAGTGTATTAAAATTGTTACACCAGACTTATCAACGTATTGGTGATTGGGAAGGTTTGCGAAAACTGATTCCATCGTTGCATCAAAATAAAGTGTTGATGGAAGCAGAAATTAAATTATTGGAAAGCGAAACGTTTAGTCGTTTGTTGAAACAAGTAGCAGACACAGGGGATGCGGATAAAATTCAGCAATTATGGCAGAGTATTCCAGAGCATATACAGTCTGTTCAAGGAATATCTACTATTTATTTTGCAGCCATGATTGAAGCAGGTGCAGGCGCAAAGATAGAAGATGATATTGTTAAATCTATTTTAAATGTATGGGATGATACCTTATTGGTTTTATATGCAAGCATTCAAATTAAGGATTATAAGAAACAGTTACAAACAGCTGAACAATGGTTGCCCATTCACTCTGGAAGTGCCGTTTTATTAAGAGTGCTAGGAAAGATCAGTATCAAATGCAAGCAAATGGAAAAAGCGGAACAATACCTGACAAAAAGTGTAGGCATAGAACCGGCGGTTGCCGCCTATCAGATGTTAGGTGATGTGCTATTTGAGAAAGGAGATAAAGATAAAGCGAGTGATAGTTATAAAAAAGGGCTGGAACTCGCTTCTAGTGAGGTAGTGAGCCGTGTTGAAGGAATTGTTGAATAACTAAAAAAGATTTGTCCAACATCCAACAAGGAATTCAGGTTGTGGTTCGTTTTCCTCTCACCATTTAACTTTATTCGCCAGAACCTGGATTATTCATACTTCTGGTATTTTCAATTTTTACTTTCAACCTTTCAGCAAGGTAATTGCTCAGAGGCTGTGAATAAATCCCAGTGTTATTTTTAGAACCTTGTGAACACGGAATAAAGTTACAGATTTAAAAAATTGATTTTTAATCAAAAAGCCTTTAAATTTAGCTGGTTAGTGTTTTTATTTGCCCTGCGAACAGGGGCAACCACAAGGGATTGCCCCTACGGGTCACTTTATTATTTAAAATCAGTATCCTTGTGTGTTGTGTGTTTTTAAATGTACTGATTTATAAAAAAAGTAGTAAATCTTAAATTGAGGATTGATTTATTCACAGCCTCTCAACACATCCGTGTATTTCGGTAAGTTTTTGCTCCTGCAAAACTTACACTCGGCACATCCGTGTATTTCGGTAAGTTTTTGCTCCTGCAAAACTTACACTCGGCACATCCGTGTGCCTCGAAATTGATAGTTGGTTTGCAGACAGTGGTCTAGCCATTTTTGCAAGAAGTAATTTAAGCGCCATTTATAATTCATTATTTCGATGCTTTTGGCGGGATCTTTGTAAACGCTTGATACAGCCGGTCTGGCGTGATCCTTTAGCACTTCTGCCAAATTAGCATCGAGATAAATTCTTATTTTAACAGCGGGTTCCATCAGGCTATCTGGCTCATGGCTGAAATGGTGGCTGAGTTCAACGGTTAATGTGTGTTTTGAGCGATCCACTATTTTTACATGTAACGATGGTTTATTTGCTGTTTCCCCTGTTGCATGTTGTTTAAATGAACATAAATCGGGGATCAGGCAGAATAGTTTGTCAAAGTTGGACTCACAAAGTTTTTCTAAACAGAATGAGGTATTAACAGGGTGGACTAGGCTCATGGGTTAACTTTCTTTATAACACGCATTGGCACTGGCTGTTTCCCATAGTACGACCTGGTCAACATTTAAGCCTTGTTGCTTTAAATGCTGGTAGATCATTTTACTTAACACTTCGGCTGTTGGGTGTTCATCAAGGGTCATGAATCGTTCGTTTTGCTGGGTCAGCACGGGAACGATAGGGTCATCTTTATGTAGTAGAAAATTATGATCAAGGTGTTGGTTGATATAGTTTTCTACGCATTCTTTGATGTCAGAAAAGTCACAGACCATACCTTGTTCATCTAACTGTTCCTGTTTGATCGAGATTGATGCTTTTACACTATGACCATGTAAATTCCTACATTTTCCCGTATGGTTCATCAAGCGATGACCGTAACAGAAATAGACTTCTTTAGTAATTGTGTACATATTAATTTAGTTAAGCTCCTATAATTGTTTAAGAGCGAGAGGTATTTATTTAATGCTTTTGATTGTTGCGGCAATTTCAAAAGAACCATTTTCTTGAGGAATGCTTCTTACCACTTCGATAAAGGCAGTCATTGGAGGGGTAACAGCATTTAAGGGTAATACATTGATTTCCATTGCCAAACCGGCATCAAATGAATACTCCGCAATAAAAGAAACCCCGGAGCCACTTAATGAGGTGCAGCGTCCTTTTTTTATTATATCGGAGTCGGCAAGTTTATAAGTAATGTCACAGTCAACATCCATTCGAATATAGTCACGTTTTTCATCATACTCTAGCATTTCATTTCCTCTTTTAAAGTGATAGTAATAACTTTAAAACCGGAGTGTACTATAAAAAACATAAAAGGCTCATCATTTATCGTTTTTTGTGAACGCTATGGTTATTAGTGTGAGTGATACTTAATCACTGACTAATACGCGTTTTTTGTGTAAAATCTATGGCTTTTGATTCGTCAGCTGTAACCATATTTTGGGTGGGTTTTTATGAGTAAACAAATTGTCCTTACCGGTATTACAACCACAGGTACGCCGCATTTAGGTAATTATGCTGGCGCGATTCGTCCAGCGATTGAAGCAAGTAAGGATGAAAATGTGCGACCTTTTTATTTTCTTGCTGATTATCATGCGCTGATTAAATGCCAGGAACCCGAAAGAGTCAGGCAGTCGAGTTTAGAAATTGCCGCGACATGGTTAGCTTTAGGTCTGGATACTTCGAATGCCGTTTTTTATCGTCAATCCGATATTCCTGAAATCCCGGAGTTGAGCTGGATGCTGTCCTGTGTCACCGCGAAAGGCTTAATGAATAGAGCGCATGCTTACAAGGCATCTGTGGCAGAGAATGAGGAAGCCGGGGGGAATGATCCTGATAAAGGCATTAATATGGGCTTGTTTAGCTATCCCGTGTTAATGGCCGCCGATATGTTGATGTTTCATGCCAATAAAGTGCCAGTGGGTAAAGATCAGATCCAGCATATTGAAATGGCGCGTGATATTGCTTCACGCTTTAATCATATTTATGGTGAGCATTTTGCAATTCCTGAGGCGGTGGTTGATGAACATTCAGCGACCATCTTAGGTTTAGACGGTCGTAAAATGAGTAAAAGCTATAGCAATACCATTCCGCTATTTGAAACGGAGAAAAAATTTAAAAAACTGATTAATAAAATCAAAACCAATTCATTAGAACCGGGGGACCCCAAAGAGACAGCTGGCTGTACTTTATTTGGTATTTACAAAGCTTTTGCGACAAAGGATGAAGTGGCTGAAATTGCTCAACGCTATGCCGAGGGAATTGCCTGGGGCGAGATGAAAAAAGTTTTGTTTGAGAAAATTAATGAAGAGATAACACCGGCAAGAGAACGCTATATAGCTTTAATGGAAGCCCCTGAACATATTGAGCAGCAGTTACAAGAGGGCGCAACAAAAGCCAGGGAAATTAGCGTACCGTTTATGCAGGCTATCCGTGAAGCGGTCGGTATCTCTCACATAACGAAGTGAAAACAATACGCTTTAGTCGTTGGCTGGTACAAGCATTTGAACTGGCGAATAAACGCCCTTTGGTATGGTTGGGATATGTGTTGTTAATGTTTAACACTTTGGGTAGTTGGTTTAGCTATCACTTAATGTTATTTAAACAGTATAGCTGGGGTGAAGCGAGAGAGTCAGGCAAACAAGCCAGTGCTGAAAATGCCTCGGCTATGTATCAATTAACAGAGTTTTTGTTGCTGACAGCTTTTGTCGGTATGGGCTTGATTCCTTTACTAACGCCGCTTTTTTATATGTTAGTTTCTACACTAATGTATGTTTCTTATTACGATATTTTTGTTAAAAAATAATTTTCTTCATGAATGATTTTATTCCAGGGCAACGCTGGATTAGTAATACCGAATCAGAATTAGGCTTGGGCTTGATTTTAGATGTCAACTTTAATCGCGTGACAGTGTTATTTTTAGCAACCGGGGATAAACGTGTTTATGCCAAGGATAATGCGCCATTAACACGGGCGCAGTTTGCTGTTAATGATGAGATAGAGTCTACTGAAAACATTAAGTTAACGGTTAAAGAGCTGATTACTCAGGAGGGTTTGATAGTTTATCGTTGTAAAGATGCATTAGGTGTTGAGGTATTTTTAGAGGAAATGGATTTAAATCACCATATTCAATTTAATAAGCCACAAGATCGTTTATTTACCGGACAAATAGACCCTACTGCCTGGTTTTTATTGCGTTATGAAACCTGGCAGAGGCAGCAGCAACATCAACAATCGGCTGTTAAAGGCTTGCAAGGTGCAAGGGCATCTTTAATTCCCCATCAACTGTATATTGCCCATGAAGCGGCAAGCCGGGCTGAACCGCGTATTATGCTGGCGGATGAAGTGGGCCTGGGGAAAACCATTGAAGCCGGTTTAATATTGCAACACCGTTTAATCAATGGTTTAAGTCAGCGCCAGTTGATTATAGTGCCAGAAAGTTTATTACATCAGTGGTTGGTAGAAATGCTCAGGCGCTTTAATCTGCGTTTTAGTATTTTTGATGAGGATCGCTGTCTGGCAACCCATGAACCGAATCCTTTTGTAACCGAACAATTGGTATTGTGTTCACAAGGTTTTTTTTCTGATTACCCACAGCGACAACAACAAGCATTGGATGCGGGTTGGGATATTGTGGTGGTGGATGAGGCGCATCATTTAGAATGGAGTGAGCAAAGTCCGAGTGCAGATTATTTGTTTGTTGAGCAGTTGGCATTCACGTCACCAGGTCTGATCTTATTGACGGCAACGCCGGAGCAGTTAGGAAAACAAAGCCATTTTGCGCGCTTACGCTTATTAGATCCTGATCGCTTTTATCAATTTGATCAGTTTTTAGCAGAAGAAGCCTTGTTTGAACCCGTTGCAGATGCTGCGAGATTATTGATTTCGGGCGATGTCATCAGCGATAAACAACAGCAAAGACTAAAGGCATTATTACAGCAAGATCATGTCGCTGGGTTGTTGGCTAATGTGAATGATAAGGATAACTCAGATAAAGCACGCAATGAACTGATCGGGTTGTTGTTAGACCATCACGGTACCGGACGGATTTTATTTAGAAATTCCAGGCAAACCGTGCAGGGTTTTCCAGAGCGAGAAAGTTATGGCTATCCTTTGCGAGGTGCAGCAACATCGACCCTGGAACAGGATCCTTATTTCTTGTGGTTACTGGATAAACTGGCTGAATTACAACAGGCGGGGGATAAGGCGCTGTTAATTTGTCGAAGCGCTGAAACCGTTATGCAGTTAGAAAAAACCTTAAAAAATCGACAAGGTATCGCTACCGCTGTTTTTCATGAAGGTATGAGTATTGTCGAAAGGGATAGGGCGGCGGCTTATTTTTCGGATGAAGAAAGTACGGTTCCTTTGTTGATTTGTTCGGAAATTGGCAGTGAAGGTAGAAACTTTCAGTTTGTACATCATTTGATTTTATTTGATTTACCTGATAACCCTGATTTGTTACAGCAACGCATTGGACGACTGGATCGTATAGGGCAAAAACATATTATTCAAATTCATATTCCCTATTTGTTGAATACGGTACAACATGTGCTATATCGTTGGTATGAAGAAGGTTTTAATGCCTTTCATCATAATTGTTCAGCGGCATCGCAAGTCGCTACGCAATTGGCGGATGAATTAACAACTAATCTAAAGCGTGTTGATCAAACGGCAGTCGATGCATTGGTTGTTAAAACACAGCAGTTAAACCAGCAAATAGAACAGGACATGCACAATGGTCGTGATCAATTGTTGGAATTAAATTCGTGTCGTCCAGAGCAAGCACAGTTATTAATTGATCAACTGAATCGTATTGAACAGGGTAGTACACTCTGGGAATATATGGAGGCTTTGTTTGATTGTTACGGTGTCGATGTAGAGTATCACTCCAAGGACTGCCATATTCTCAGGCCGAGTGAAAATTTGCGAATTTCTTATTTTCCGATGCTATCGGAGGATGGGATTACGGTCACGGTGAACAGGGATATTGCATTGGCGCGTGAGGATATGCAATTTATGACTCAAGAACATCCCATGGTGATGTCCGCAATGGATTTGGTGTTGTCCAGTGAAACAGGCAATGCGGCATTAACTGTGATTAAACATCCTGAGCTTAAAGCCGGTCAATTCTTTTTGGAGTTGTTATTTGTGGTGGAATGCAGTGCGCCTGCCGAGTTAAAGATTGGGCGGTTCTTGCCTCATACCCCGATCCGTATATTAATAGATCAGAATAAACAGGACTTGAGTGCAGTGATTAGTCATCAAAGTTTGTTTGAAGCCAGTAATACGTTTGATAAAGAGCAGATTGTTCATTTTATTAGCAGTCAGCGCAATCATATTAATGAGATGATTAAAACGGCGGAAACAGCAGCCAGTCAACAGATGGGGATACTGATAAAAACGGCGAATGCCCATATGCTAGAAACTTTAACGGCAGAGATTAAGCGCTTGGTTAGGCTAAAAAAAATCAATCCGGGCATTAAACAGCAAGAAATAGAACAGCTAAAAGAAATGGTCATGCTGTCGCAGGAGAATATATTGCAAGCGCAATTAAGGCTGGATGCAGTACGGTTTATAATCAGCAGTTGATTTTGAATATTTTGTTTTCAAGTTGTTGATGGGGGGATCATAGCATTAATATTTTAATGTTAATTCCTGACCTTTTTGGGTCATCTCTAAATGCCTCATAAAACTCATCCCCAATAATATTTCACTGCCTGTCATCTGCGGATTGATTGACGCACGAATGTTGTTTAATTCAATGGCACCAATGCTGACAGAGTTGAGTCGGGTTTGATAGACCGTAATGGTGCCATTAGCCGTTCTACTTTGTGACGGATAACCCTTTTTTAGTTGTAACTGTTGAGCAATAGTTGCCGGAATGCTGATGAGTGTTGCGCCGGTATCAAGTAAAAATGTCACAGGGATTTGATTTATCTTGCCGTTAGCAACATAGTGCCCATGGCGGTTTTGCTTAAGCCGAACTTCAGCGATGCCATTATCCCATCTGTTGGGAATTGCCTGGTTAGGGTTGTTTTGTTGCTCAAGGTAATGATTAAAACCAAATGTCAAAATAGCGAGCAATAATAGCCAGGCAAGAGCAATCATTCCTTGACCTATCCGAGTATTATTGTCGGGCTTGTTCATCGTTACCTTGTTGTACCAGAACCCACGGTTTTATCACGACTGCCCAGATCATCGCATCTTGTTCAAACCAGTTTAAAGCCTGTTTATCCGTCACAGGGGCAACTTTTTGCTGTTTAATCCACTGTTCAACCTGGGTTTTATTATCTTTAGAAAACTGATAGGCAACTTCAACTAAATCAATCGCTGGACTAACAGATATGGCTAAACCACTGGCAAAAAAGCGTTGTAATTCATGCCAGGGTATTTGAGAGGTTTCCAGATTTATTTCTTTTTTAGTCATTGGGTGATGATGTTATTAAAGTGAGCTGGTATTCTATAGCAATAATCATAAAAACCACAAAGAGGAGTTATTAATGGCATTGTTTGATGGATACAAGAAAAAATCAACTTTAAAAGCGGCAATTAAGCAAACAGCGAAAGCACGTGAAACTGAAGGGTCAAAAGCGGATCAATTATTTATTAGCGCATACCAAGGCTTTGCTGATGTCATTAAAGGTGATCTGGTTATGGGGGAGACCTTATTTAACTGGGGGTTTGCATTGCTGCACGAGGCTAAAACAAAAAACGAAGAAGATGGCGTTAAACTTTATTTAGATGCTATTTCAAAGTTTAATTTTTGTTTGTTGGTGGAACCTAATCATTTAGGTGCTGCGATTGATGGCGGTGTTGCTTATATGGATTTGGCTCGTATTCTGGATGTGGATGCCAGTGATGAGCTTTATGATTTAGCAAAAGAGTTTTTTGATAATGCAGAAAGGATTCAGCGCGGCAGTGCAGCTTATAACTTAGCGTGTATTTGTGGAGTACGTGGAGAAGATGAGGCATGTTTAGACGCATTAGAGCTTTCTAAAGAGTGTGGTAGTTTACCTAATGTTGACGATATGCTAAATGATATCGACTTGGTGAAAATAAAGAATGTACCCTGGTTTGTTGAGTTTATGGAACGCGTGACAGCAAAACCAGAGCCTGAAGTGATTGATGAGTCAGTACCTGTTTATGATGTTGAAGGGAATATCACCAATAACAAAAAAAAGAAAAAACCACTGGAATATAAAGTTGATGGCGTGGTTTATGATGTGGAAGGAAATATTCTTAGAAAGATAGAGTCTGAAGAAGGTGCTGAAGCGGTGGTGACAGAGGATTCTTCGGATACCTCGGCAATAAAAACAGACGTACCGCTAGAAAATGAGGAAAACAAATAGCTTCGCCTGACTTCTGCGGGACGTAAAGTCTTACGTCTATACCTTATTTAGCACTGGTTTTTTAATGCCATCGCATGCTTTAAAATGGCTTGAACTTTTTTTAGCCCCATTTTCCGTGTGAGATCAATATTTCTCTCTGGGATTTGTGCCGGGTTGGGGTATGTATTCAATGCATGTTCTAAGCTGGCTTCCCTTATCAGGTGTAACATGGGGTAAGGGGAACGATTGGTATAGTTTGCGGGATCCATTGTGTTTTCACCTGCAAAGCAATAAAGAGGGTGAAAACTGGCTAACTGGTAAACACCTTCATACGCTTGCTCAATTAACAGTGATTCGGCTAGAGTGAGGAAATCAAGGTAATCTTCAAACGGATTAAAGGTATTGGGATAAATAATCAGCGTTGTTTCAATCTCTGGTTGAGTGTCCAGGTGTTGGCATTCTGATATGACGGCTTCCAGGCATGATTCGGTATCCATTGATTTAATAACAGAATAACGAATACTGCCGCGTTCATGTTCGCGTCTGGCAAAAGGACAGATGTTGTGTTTAATAATAAATGATGTGAGCCAGTTTTCTGTCTGCTGAATAATGTGATCTGTAGGCATTTTGATTCAGTGCTGTGATATTGATAATAGAGTGGGATTCAGGCGATTCTTTGACAGAAATCACCTGAATCCCACTCTATTTTTTTGCTGTGTTAGCTATGGCTTTTTCTTTCTGAAATACGTCTTTCTCTTTGTTCTTTGGCATGTTCCAATTTAGAAAAAACTTTGAGTATGTCGGTTGAAGAAAGAATTCCAACAAGTTTTGAGTCTTTAATAACAGGTAAGGCACCTATTTTATGTTCTGCCATTAATGAGGCTGCATCTGAAACAAGGGTATCAGGAGCAACCGTGATGACACCTCTGTGCATGATGTTTATTACTTTCTTGGGAATGACATGTAGCTCCGTTCCGGTTTTGTTGCTTTCTATCGCATTTGAGTTGCTTTTTGGACCGAGTGCTTTGTACATATCTCTATCAGAAACGATACCTACTACTTTGCCTTTTTCTACAACGGGTAAATGTCGTACTTTTTCATAATGAATTAAAAAAAACACTCTATCGACCATATCGTGAGGGTCAACAGTAAATACTTTTGAAGTCATTAATTCTTCTACGCGCATAAAATTGTCCTTATTACACTAAAATTAGTGTATTAAGAATAAGGAAATTAATAGGATTTTACAAGGGCTTATGCTGAAGAGATAAAGAGGGTCTTGAAGTTTATCTGATGTTTGTTTTTGTATTCAATGGGTTAATGTTTTTATATTTCTGTTCAAGATTACTGGTTTTGATAAGAAAAATATAACTTGAAAAGTTTGGTTACATGACACATTCCTAAGCAGATTGATAGTAATTGGGATAAAATGAGCCGAGATAAAATAGATGTTCAAATGGTTTTTTGTTTGTCTATTATTTTGTATTGGTGATTTATTATTTTAGATTTTGGAGTTGGTTTTTATGCGTATTATCCTTTTAGGTAGTCCCGGTTCTGGTAAAGGCACACAAGCACAGTTTATTACTGAAAAATATGGTATCCCTCAAATTTCTACCGGTGATATGTTACGTGCAGCGGTAAAAGCAGGAACACCCTTAGGGTTAGAAGCTAAAAAAGTAATGGATGCGGGGGGGTTGGTTTCGGATGAAATTATTTTAGGTTTAATTAAAGAACGTATTGCCCAGGCTGATTGTGTGAATGGCTTTTTACTGGATGGTTTTCCGCGTACCATTGCGCAAGCTGAAGGCTTGATTTCAATGCAGGTTGAGATTGATCATGTGATAGAAATTGCCGTTGAAGATTCTGAAATCATTAAACGTATGAGCGGACGGCGTGTTCATGCCGCCTCAGGTCGTACTTATCATATTGAGTTTAATAAACCGAAGCAGGAAGGTTTAGATGATGTGACAGGAGAACCCTTAATGCAAAGAGACGATGATCAGGAAGATATCGTTAAAAAACGCTTGGCGGTTTATCACGAGCAAACCAAACCCTTGGTTGATTTTTATTCAGCGAAGGGTATGTCAGTAAAATTCAGCTCAATTGCCGGTGTCGGTGAGGTGAGTGATATTACTAAGAAAGTATTGGCTATTTTAGGATAAAAAAGAGGTATTTGAGTGTCAAAAACATACGATGTAGCCGTTGTCGGTGCAACAGGTGCGGTAGGGGAAGCGATGTTATCTATTCTGGAGCAGCGCAATTTTCCAGTGGGTAAGGTTTATGCGTTAGCAAGTAGTCGCTCTGTGGGTAAACGTATCCCTTTTAAAGACGGAAGTTTACAGGTAGAAGATCTGGCTGACTTTGACTTTTCAAAAGTACAAATTGGTTTGTTTTCAGCCGGTGGTTCTATTTCTAAAGAATTTGCACCTAAGGCAGCACAGGCAGGATGTATTGTTATAGATAATACCTCTGAGTTTAGATATGACGATGATATCCCGCTGATTGTACCCGAGGTCAATCCTGAAAAGGTTGCAGACTATAAACAGCGTGGCATTATCGCCAATCCTAATTGCTCAACCATTCAGATGCTAGTGGCTTTAAAACCCATTTATGATGCTGTGGGTATAGCGCGTATTAATGTGTGTACTTATCAGGCGGTTTCCGGGACGGGGAAGCAAGGGATTAAAGAGGTGGTTTCACAAACTGCTCAATTACTTAATGGTAAGCCAATTACAGCAGAGGTTTATCCTAAGCAAATTGCCTTTAATGTATTGCCGCAGATTGATGTGTTTATGGATAACGGATACACCAAAGAAGAAATGAAAATGGTGTGGGAAACTAAAAAGATATTTGCTGATGATGGCATTAAAGTCAATCCAACCGCAGTACGAGTCCCCGTGTTTTATGGGCATTCTGAAGCGGTTCATATTGAAACGAAAGAAAAAATTTCAGCGGAAAATGTTCGGCAATTATTGGAAAAAGCGCCAGGTGTTACGGTGATGGATGAGCGTATTGATGGAGGCTATCCTACTGCGGTAACAGAGTCATCAGGTAATGATGATGTCTTTGTTGGACGTATCAGGGAAGATATTTCACATGAACACGGGATTGATTTATGGGTGGTTGGCGATAATGTTCGAAAAGGCGCGGCATTAAACAGCGTACAAATTGCAGAAGTACTGGTAAAAAATTACATCTAGTCTATTCTTTGGATATATTAATTAAGTTCCGGAAACAGACTGTGGTAATAATTGTAAAGGAGATGCGTGGTGCGCAATTTAACTAAAACTTTAGCAACGGTATCGTTATTGATCCCTGCTAGCGCTTATTCGTTAGGAATTGGCGATATTAAATTGCACTCTGCACTTAATCAAGAGCTTGATGCTGAAATTTCATTGCTTGTTTCAGCGGATGAAAATATCTCTGATATTAAGGTGAGACTCGCTCCGCCAGAAAAATTTGATGAAGCAGGTATACCCTGGAATTATTTTCTTTCCAGGATAAAGTTTGAGCAGGTTACTAGAGCCGATGGTTCAACGATTGTTAAATTAACTTCAAACGAAGTCTTAAGAGAACCTTTTTTAGATTTTCTATTGGAAGTAATTTGGGATAAAGGTAATCTTTATCGAGAGTTTACTGTTTTAATTGATCCACCTGCTACTTATACACAGCCTGTTGTTCCGGTTATACAAAAAGCCAGTCAGATTATACCAGAGCCTAAATCAGAAAGTCGGGTTGCGACGACTCGGCATACTTCTGGTGTTGTTGAAGATATACCTGTGGTCGGTGATTCCTATGGTCCAACAGATAACACAGATTCTGTATGGAAAATTGCGGAAAAGACTAATCATTATCAAGATGTTTCTATAGAGCAAATGATGATGGCCATTTATAAGGTCAATCCCCAGGCTTTTTATAAAGATAATGTCAATGCTTTGATGGCAGGGCAAACACTCAAAATACCGGAAAAAGAACTCATCCTCAAGTTGTCTCAAAAACAAGCGTTACGTGTATTTAAACAGCAGGATAATGCATGGTCCGGGCATGTTACAGCCCGGGTGGATAAACGACCTGCTATTTCAGATAAGCTAACGGTTAATACCCAGCTTGAATTAGAAGCGCCTGTAGAAGAAGCAATAGCGGCAACAGTGAAAGTTGTATCAGAAAATGATGTCACTATGGAAGCTACTGCAGAACCGGATAAAGCGGCATTGACTGTTTCCCTGGATGAACAAGGTTTAGCATTGCAAGCTAGAATGGAAAAGCTTGAGCAACAGTTATTGATGATGCAGAAAATGCTGGTTTTGAAAAATGAGCAAATAGCTGTGTTGCAAAATAAAGCACAGTTACCCGTAGTCAATACAGAAATTACTAAAAAAACGGTAGTCGCGGAAGAAGGCAGTAAAGCCAAGTCGGGGAAGGTTGCTAGCGAAGTTAAATCGACCGTTGAAGCAGATAAAAAGGCTGTAAAAAAAGAAAAAATTAAACCCAAAACAGTTACACAGCCAGAACCAGCGTCTGAATTGATAACGGATTCACTTGCATGGACTGTGGGTGGTATGGGTATCGGTATTTTAGGTGTGCTTGGGTGGTTTTGGTGGCGTAGTAGAAAAGCCGAAGAAGAGTCAGAAACTGAAAGTATGTTTGCTTATGCAAGTGAAATTAGTTTGCCTGAATCATCGTTAGATGCAGTGTCGTCCCCTACTGCTGAATTAGATATATCATCTACTGCTGTTGTTGAGGATGAATCAACATCTTATGATGTAGGAACTGTGGGAGAAAGTTCTTTTTTAAGTGAGTTTACCCCGAGTGACTTTGATGCTTTTGATACAGGTCAAAATGAGGTCGATCCTATTTCAGAGGCTGATGTATATTTGGCTTATGGACGCTATCAGCAGGCTGAAGAATTAATGAGACAGGCAATTATTGATCAGCCTGATAGAGATGAATGTAAGTTAAAGTTATTAGAAATATTTTATGCCAATGAAAATACGAGTGCTTTTGAGGCCTATGCAGCCGAGCTAGTGAGTGCAGGAAAAAATACGGATCACGTATTCTGGCTGAAAGTTGTTGATATGGGGCGTGAGTTGGTGCCTGAGTCATCCTTGTTTTCAGAAACAGATATAGATAAAGTCATTTTTGAGAGTAAAGCACTCTCTATTGAAGATACAAACGATGCGCCTGTTAATGACGATGCAGAAGGTAATAGTCATTCTGAAATGAATTTTGATTTATCTGTTTTTGATGAAGACAATGAGCTGGATCTCGGTTCCGCTGTTGAAGTTAATGATGAGGGGCTTGATTTTGATTTAAGTGTCTTTGAGCTTGATGAGTCGAAAGCTGAAAAAACAGAAGGGATAGAAGAGACTGCAATTGATGATGAAGCGCTTGAAACAGTTGATTTTGATTTAAATGCAGTGGCGTTTGATGGAATTTCTGAGCCTGAAGCGTCCTCTGATAAAGACAGTTTAGGTGATATTGATGAGATAGAATCATTTGACTTTGATCTGCCCGAATTATCTGAAATAGAGCAAACTGATAAAGTGAGTGAACAGGCTATTTTAGGTGCTGATGCCGGTAGTAGTGAAAGCCTGGAAAGTTTTGATTTTTCATTGGATGATACTTTACCTGAAACAGATGGCGTGAGCTTAGAGAGTAATGAGCAGGCTATTGAGGAAACTGATGGTTTAGGGGAAGGGGATTTTGATTTTGATTTTGATTTTGATCTCGATACTTCAGAGTCTGTTTCTGAACCTGTGGCAGATTTAGATGATAGTGTTTTAGATCTGACAGATATGGATGAACTGGAAACTAAAATAGATTTGGCAAAAGCATATATTGATATGGAAGATTTTGATGCAGCAAGAGATATCGCTGAGGAAGTGCTTGAGAAAGGAAGTCCAGAGCAAAAAGAAGTCGCTCAAGGTATTATTGAACAATTGACATAGTTTTTGTAGGAATGACCTATAATAAAGGGTTCTTAACAGGGCTTTTTTTATGTCTGGTTCTTGTCTCCCGCTAAAAGATTGTGAGCATGAAGCACAATACCTTCGCCAATTTTGATTTCAATGCATAGGATTCAAACTTTCGCCTTTCAGGTGAACAGATTTTATTTGTTTTGGAGGTGTATTGAAGACGACTATAATTACCCGTTATATCCTAAAGCTTAAATCTCAAGACTGGGTGGTCGCGTTTTCAATTAATTAAAATTCGATAAAAGGTATGCGGAATGTGAGTTATTCCTTAACAGGTCGCTTATCAAGTTTTCTTTGTAACGTGCGTCTATGCATG